>QXZR01000016.1 GCA_009886265.1 Flavobacteriaceae bacterium | reverse complement strand
AATCGCTAATTACTTCTTTACCCTTTGCACAAAAGTGTTGCCGTTCTGCGCAAAATTTCAGCTAAATATATACCTGTTACAAATTATGAAACATCAATTGGTTTTGGGATAGCCTCGGTTGCTAGAGAAAATACTATTTTACCAGTTAAATCATATAAAACAACAGAAGCAATGGGTGTGTTCACAGCTTCAATAAAAAGCTGATTTTCATAAATAAAAACCCGACTATCTTCTATTTGTTCTGGGGCAGCATTACTTAAAACTGTGTCGTGCTCAATAAGATAAAAAATTGTTTCAGTGTCCGTGATGTCGTTCCATTGACTGGCTGCACCATTTTGCCAATTAGTCAGCGCTATGGCAAGTCCGTCTTGCCCTGGTTGCCCTGCTTGATAATCATCTGGTTCGTTTTGTCCACTAGTTGTCCCCCAGTTGGTATAAGCTGAATTTTGGGCAGATCCAGAGGCTGTACCAGACCAAAACTGGGTAGAAGTTCCTGTGTTATCACCATCCCAAATCCATGTGCCTTCGGTAGTGATATCGTTACCACCGATCCAAACGTAAGCAGCTCCACCACCGTTATTAGGTGTGGTTAGACTAGTATTAATACCAGCATTAGCAGACGTTAGTTCATTAAAAATAGCCGTATTCTCATTAGCATCATTAATTTCAGCTAAATAACCGCTGCGGGCTACAGCACAAGTCGAAGCAGCCGTCCAGCTCTTTTTTTCTTTTACGACCTCATAGGTGTGTCCGTTGTAATTAAAGCTGTAAATATCTGACGCACCCGCACATGTTTGGGCATTTACGTAGTACATATTAATGCACAGAAAAAGGAGTATATATGTATATAGTTTATTCATTTCAGTAAGTTTTAGGGATGTTAAAAATAGGGATGGGCATGCCCATCCCCTAAGGTTTAATTATATTTTTTTAAGAATGTTAATGATAAATAGCAGTACAATTGCGCCGATAAGAGCAGTGATTAAAGTACTGACAAGACCAGTGCCGACACTGATTCCAAATTGACCGAAAAGCCAGCCGCCCAAAATGGCACCGCCAACACCAACCAACAAGTTAAAAATGAGACCAAAGCCTTTTCCTTTCATGACTTTGCCAGCAAGGAAACCAGCGACTATACCTACGATAATAGCCCATAATAAATCGTTCATAATTATGATTTAGGGTTAAACAATTATGTACCAATGTACAAAATTATTTATTTTATTAGCAGTTACTTCAACAAAAAGATGTTCTACTTAATGGCGCGGTTCATGCGCTTAACCACGGCAGGCCCTTCGTAAACAAAGCCTGTATATAGCTGCACCAAAGATGCGCCAGCAGCTAGTTTTTCTTGCACATCAGCAGGCGTATGTATGCCGCCTACCCCAACAATAGGAAAAGCTGCCTTGCTTTGTGTGTGTAAATATGAAATGACTTCCGTACTGCGTTTTGTCAGTGGTTTTCCACTTAGCCCACCCGCTTGCTCGGTTAATTCAGTGCTGCTCTTTAATCCAGCACGTGACAAGGTGGTATTGGTCGCAATAACGCCGTCTATTTGGGTGTCTGCCACGATATCAATAATATCATCCAATTGCGAATTGCTTAAATCAGGAGCGATTTTTAGCAGTATAGGTTTACGTGAAGCTTTGTCACTGTTGCGCTTTTGTAAAACGTTTAACAGCTTAGTCAAAGGTTCTTTCTCTTGTAAGTCCCGTAGGTTGGGGGTGTTTGGCGAACTCACATTGACTACAAAATAATCCACCACATCAAACAGGGCGTCAAAACAAATGAGGTAATCGTCTTGTGCCTGATCGTTGGGTGTGGTTTTGTTCTTGCCGATATTACCACCAATAAGCACTCCTTTGTTTTTCTTAAGACGTTTTGCGGCAGCTACCACTCCTTCGTTGTTAAAGCCCATGCGATTGATGATGCCTTTGTCTTGCTTTAAGCGAAACAAACGCGGCTTAGGGTTACCGCCTTGCGGCTTGGGTGTAACCGTTCCGATTTCAATAAAGCCAAACCCAAAATTCGCAAGTTCATGATAGAGCTTGGCGTCCTTGTCAAAGCCTGCGGCTAAACCGACAGGGTTAGGGAATCGAAGTCCAAAAACCTCACGTTCCAATGCTGAGTCTTTGGAAGTAAATAAAGTACGAATAACCAATCCCATAAAAGGAATACGGTGCAGCAGGCGTATGGCAGCAAACGAAAAATAATGCACGCCTTCTGGATCAAAAAGAAAAAGAACAGGACGTATTAGACGTTTGTACATAAAAGAAAAAAGCAGCTGCCTGTTAATATTTTACAAGCAGCTAATAGTTTTATTTTTTAGCAGGAGTTGTGCGTTGCTTACTCATCTCGTTGGAAATAAAGCTGCGTTCCATTTTTACCTTACCGGCCATGGTTTCAATAACACAAGTGTCGTTGCTGTCGTTTACTTCAATAATCTTCCCGTGGATACCGCCTTTAGTCACAACTAGATCTCCTTTTTTAAGAGCATTTTTAAATTTGCGTTCTCTTTTTGCTCTACGTTGTTGTGGTAAAATCAAAAACAAAAACATGACCCCAAACATGAGGATTAACAGTGTGAAGTTTCCTCCACCAGTAGCTTGAAAAATTTGCATAATTATTGGTTCATTTGGTTACGTGCCGCTTGGCGTTGTTGTTCTTTTACAGGGTCAGCAGTAACCATTGTCTTGATACGGATGATATCACGACCACGTTCCGTATTATTGGTTAGGGTTACCGTTTTCGTTTGACTACCAGGTTTGTTGGCAGAATCAAACTTTACTTTTATATCTCTTGTTTCGCCGGGTGCAATTGGCGTGTTTTTTGGGTATTCAGGAACCGTACATCCACAGCTTCCACGAGCATCCAAAATCATGAGGTCGCTGTTTCCTGTGTTGGTAAACGCAAAAGAAGTCTCAACAACATCTCCTTCGTTTATGGTGCCAAAATCGTGTTCTGTTCTGTCGAATGTCATCACGGGCAAATCCCCATTAGCTTCTTGTTTTGCTGCAGCTTCTGCAACATTTTCTTGTTTCACTTTCTTTGAGGCGCTTTGAGAGCAACCCAAGGCAAATAAGGCAACTAAGGCCAGAACAAATGGTTTCATTTTATATAATTTTTTCAAAAATAAACATATTACTGCATTCCACGCACATTTTTACGAATGCGTTTTTGCTTGGTCATGTCTTTTACCACATTGTCCAGCACACCATTGATAAACATGCTGCTTTTTGGCGTGGCATATTCCTTTGCAATTTCCAAGTATTCGTTGATGGTAACATTCACCGGTATAGAAGGAAAATAAAGCAATTCAGCCAATGCCATGAGCAATAGGGTAAAATCCAATTCAGCAATACGATCTGGATCCCAATTTGGCGTTCGTCCTTTGATTTCCTCAATAAGTTCCGGTTTATTGAGCACCACTTTTCTAAAAAGCTCCAGTGAGAATTTACGGTCTTCATCGTCTTTATACAAAACGGTGATTATGGTATCGGGTTCAGCAACACGCTTCAAACTGTTTCGCACTATCGTATTGGCAAGTGGCGCATCGTCAACCCAAGAAATATTGACTTCTTCCATGAACTCGCCCAAGCGATCAAAAGGAGCTATTACCTTGGTGAAAAGCTGCACCAAAAAATCTTGGTCTTCTGCTAGGCTTGTGGATTCAGTCTTAAGGTATTCGTCATAGATTGTTGACGCAGTAATTTCATCCCAAACCAAACGCACATATTCGTCGTGATTTTTCCAATACTTAAGTTTGTGCTTTTTGGTTTGTGCTGCTAGAACTTCATTATCACACAATGCCAAAAGTGCTTTGTTGCTAAAAAACTTGGGATTCGTTTCATTTTCATCTTCCTGAAGGTGCTTCTTGGTGTTTTTCTCGTAGAGGGCATGTCCACAAGTATGAAGCTCACGGAACAAATCAAGAAGTGTAATATAGAGAAGGTAAAAGTCCTGACTGCTCTTTAAAATCCATGATTCTCCTGCTTTAAGGTTGTCTGTTGGGTCAAGTTGTTGCGCGTATAGTGCCTGCATAACTTTGGTGCGTAAGTGACGACGAGTAATCATGAATAAGAACGTTTGTTGCTACAAAAATAAGGGATTTTAAATGATATTCTACACAAGATTTGATGCAAAGACCTAAAATCCTATCTTCGTAAAAAAATTAATTGCGCGCGCTTCAATATCTCAACCGTTATCTCAAGAAATATCGGCTACTACTACTGTTAGGATTGCTGTTTACTGTTTCATCACGTGTGTTTGCTGTACTGGCTCCTAGCCTAGTCGGAGATTCAATTACGGCCATCGAGCAGTTTGTGCGAAGTGGCGAAACGGATTTGACCAATATTAAAAGGTTGCTTTTAACCAATATTGCGCTAATTATGGGTGCTGCACTTATTTCTGGAGTGTTTACCTTTAGCATGCGCCAAACCATCATCAATGTTTCTAGGCATATTGAATATGACCTAAAAAACACCGTCTACAACCACTATCAAAAACTCTCTTTGCGCTTCTACAAGCAAAACCGCGTTGGTGACTTAATGAGTCGCATAAGTGAAGACGTATCTCGTGTGCGCATGTATGTTGGGCCAGCACTAATGTACAGCATCAACACGGTGACACTTTTTGTTATCGTAATCAGCTATATGGTAAGCGTAGCGCCTAAATTGACCCTATACACGCTCTTACCGCTTCCCATATTATCTTTCCTCATATACCGACTGAGCAGAGCCATACACGAGCGTAGCACCTTAGTACAGCAAATGCTGTCGAAGCTGTCCACGTTCAGCCAAGAGTCTTTTAGCGGAATCAATGTCATTAAATCCTATGCTATTGAGCCAAATAGAACCCTTGAGATGGCATCAATATCAAAGGAAAGTAGAGCCAAAAACATGTCATTGGTACAGGTTCAAGCATGGTTTTTCCCGCTGATGATTTTACTGATTGGCATCAGTAATGTCTTGGTCATTTTTATTGGAGGAAACCAATACATCAATGGGCAAATTGAGCTGGGGGTTTTAGCTGAATTTATCATTTACGTGAACATGCTCACTTGGCCAGTAGCAACTGTGGGTTGGGTAACCTCCATCGTGCAGCAAGCCGAAGCTTCTCAAAAACGCATCAACGAATTTTTGGGTCAAGAACCCGATATTCAAGACGGCATAAGTGCCAACAAAAAACTATTAAACTTTGATATCAGCTTTGACAAGGTTAATTTTAAGTATGACGATACGGGCATTCAAGCACTAAATAACGTGTCCTTTACGTTGGAATCAGGGAAAACTCTAGCCGTAATGGGCCCGACAGGATCTGGTAAAACAACGCTTTTACAACTTTTATCCAAAACCTATTTACCCCATTCTGGAAAAGTCTCTTTGGGTGATTTCTCCTTGCAAGACTATGCGCAAAAAGACATTCGTGAAATCATGGGCGTTGTGCCACAACAGCCTTTTCTATTTTCAGATACCATAGCGCATAACATACGCTTTGGCAAACCCGATGCTACTGACCAAGAAATTGAAAAAGCGGCAAAACAAGCAGCGGTGCACGACAATATTATTGATTTTACAGCAGGGTATGAAACCATGCTAGGAGAAAGAGGCATTACGCTCTCTGGTGGACAAAAACAACGGGTATCTATTGCGCGCGCCCTGATTAAAAGTCCAAAAATTCTTTTGTTAGATGATTGCCTCTCAGCAGTTGATACAGAAACAGAAGAAGCTATTTTAAATGAGCTTAAAGAAAACAACAAGGACACTTCCACTATAATTGTTTGTCATCGGGTTTCATCTGCAAAAAACGCAGATTATATTCT
Organism: Flavobacteriaceae bacterium; assembly: GCA_009886265.1. Taxonomy (GTDB): domain Bacteria; phylum Bacteroidota; class Bacteroidia; order Flavobacteriales; family Flavobacteriaceae; genus UBA7446. Next base: position 20,734 of record QXZR01000016.1, on the reverse strand, counting down.
GATACTCAAGGATGGGAAAATAGCCCAATACGGCACGCACAAAGACCTTGTCAGCAAAATGGGATACTATAAAGAACTCTACGAAGAACAGCGCATAGAAGAAGAAACCTAGTTGCTAAAGATTTGTACTTTAGTAAAACCAAATCTTTATTTATGTCCAAAACTGAATACCAAAAAAGTGTCAGAGAAGGTTGCTTACATGCAGGTTCTAGGCACTATTTTTTTGATGTGAAAGAAACAAAAGCCAAAGATTACTTCTTGGTGATTACCGAATCAAAAAAATCACCGACAAGCAATGCCGTGGTAAAACACAAAATCTTTATCTACAAAGAGCACCTCGAGGGATTTCAATCGCTTTTAGCCGAATCCATTTCCTTTATCAAAAAGGAAAAAGGAGATGAGGTTATTCGATGATATTTTATCCCTATTTTTGAAAAAAAAGTAATGGCACGTACTCCTTCAAATATGTTGGCCTTGGGTACCCAAGCACCTGATTTTTCATTGCCCAATACCATAGATAGCAAAACATACTCCTTTGACAATATCAGCGGGGCAAATGGCACCGTTGTGATGTTTATATGCAACCATTGCCCTTATGTCATCCATGTAATGGAAGGCATCACTGCTATGGCTAAAGATTATAAAGACAGGGGTATTGGATTTGTAGCCATCTCTAGTAATGATGTGATAAACTATCCCGATGACGATCCAGTATTGATGAAAGAAACAGCCGAAAAATACGGCTTTAGCTTTCCCTATTTATATGACGAAAGTCAAGATGTAGCCAAGGAATATGACGCTGCTTGTACACCAGACTTTTATCTTTTTGATGGAGGAAAAACTTTGGTATATCGCGGTCAAATGGACAGCTCAAGACCTAAAAACGATTTGCCTGTAACAGGAAAGGATCTGCGTGCTGCATTGGACTCCCTACTCACTGGAAAAACCATTGACACGTTTCAAAAACCGAGTCTGGGTTGTAACATAAAGTGGAAAGTTTAGCTTACGCCTACCAATTCTACGTCAAAAATAAGGGTAGCATCTGGAGGTATTACTCCGCCAGCTCCTCTAGCGCCATAACCTAGGTCACTAGGAATTACAAATCGCGCCTTGTCCCCTACCGATAATAGTTGAATGCCTTCATCCCAACCAGGGATTACTTGGCCTATTCCAAGTTTGAATTCAATGGGTTGATTTCTTTTGTAAGATGAATCAAAAACAGTTCCGTCTAAAAGTTGTCCTTTGTAATGAACAGAAACGGTTTTTCCCTTTTCAGAAGCCACACCATCACCGCGTTGAATAAACTGATAGCGCAATCCCGAAGCTGTTTTTTCAAAACCAGCAGCTATTTTTTCAAGTGCTTTTTCTTGTGCTTCGTTTGCTTCATGTAAACGTTGCTCACGGCTGCCTTCAAAAACCCTAAAATTTTCCACAGCATTAAAGGCTGTTGCTTCGTCGCCAATGCGCTCAATAACAAGAGATTCAATAAGATCGCCTTGCGCAACCTGATCAACCACGTCTTGACCTTCAATAACAAAACCGAAAACGGTGTGTTTCCCGTCTAACCAAGGTGTTTCGTTGTTTGTAATAAAAAACTGACTTCCATTGGAACCCGGTCCAGCATTTGCCATAGATAAAACGCCAGGCTTATCATGCTTGAGGTCTGGGTGGAATTCGTCGTCAAATTGATAACCAGGACCACCAACGCCAGTACCTTCTGGGCATCCACCTTGAATCATAAAATTTTCTATTACGCGGTGGAAAGTCATACCATCGTAGTAAGGGTTTCCCTGTGCCTTGTGAGAATTCTCCAGATTGCCTTCGGCTAGCGCAACAAAATTACCAACCGTTCCCGGTGTTTCTTTGTGCGTCAATCGAATTTTGATTGTTCCTTTTGGTGTTGTGAAAACAGCGAATATACCTTCTTTCATAAGTGCTTTTTGATGCCTGCGAAAATAGACATAAAAAGATTAGTTTGCCACTTCACTCATAAATTTAATTCTGAAAATACGTAAATCGTCCTCTTCATATTCACCATCAAATTCTTCAACGGCTTCTTGTATGTCGTTGTTTTCCGCTTCCATGAAGTATTCATGAAGTTCTTCTTGCTGTTCCTCATCAAAAAGATCATCGATGGCGTATTGAATATTTACTTTGGTTCCAGAAAAAACAATGGTTTCCAGTTGGTCTAGAAAATTGGAGAGTTCCATTCCTTTGGCATCTGCAATATCACGAATAGGTAACTTCCTATCAATGTTTTGAATAATAAATAATTTAAGCGCTGAATTTGCACCCGTGGTTTTGATGACTAAATCTTCTGGTCTGGTGATGTCATTATCCTTGACGTAGGAGTCAATTAAATCTATAAAGGGCTTACCGAATTTATTGGCTTTCCCCTCACCTACTCCGTGAATGTTCTTTAATTCTTCAATTGTTATGGGATACTTAATCAGCATATCATTAATTGATGACTCTTCAAAGACGGCATAAGGAGGAACTTCATACTTTTCTGCAACTTCTTTGCGCAGTTTCATCAGCATTTTTTGAAGCTTTACCTCAAAGGATGTTGTTCTAGCAGGTGCAGCAACAGCAACGCTGTTGTCATACAAATGATTTTCAGTCATCAAAAAGCTGTGCGGTTTTTCTAAAAAAGAAATGCCCTTTTCGTTTAGCTTAATAACGCCATAGGTTTCAATTTCCTTAGTGAGGTAACCTGCTACCAAAAGCTGTGACAGCAAGGCTTTCCAATAGGCTTGAACCTTGGCGTTTCCTGCACCAAAAAAGGAGTTTGATTGAATGCGGTGCGATACCAAAATTGGTGTTTCTTTCCCTACCATGATGTGAACCAACTCCTTGATTTTATACTGCTCGTTGGTATCTTTAATGGTTTGAATGATGAGTGCAACTTCTTTTTGTGCTTCCACTCTTGGCTTTGGGTTTCGGGCATTGTCGTCCATTTCGGCGCCTGCGCCGTTTACCGCGTCAAATTCCTCTCCAAAATAATGCAATATGAATTTGCGTCTAGACATTGAAGTCTCGGCATAAGCCACCATTTCTTGCAACAAGGCATAGCCAACTTCTTGTTCTGCAAGTGGCTTTCCAGCCATAAACTTCTCTAGTTTTTCGATGTCCTTGTAGGCATAAAAGGCCAAGCAATGGCCTTCGCCACCATCTCTACCTGCACGACCTGTTTCTTGGTAATAACTTTCAATACTTTTAGGGATATCGTGGTGAATAACAAAACGAACATCTGGCTTGTCTATTCCCATACCAAAAGCGATGGTCGCAACGATAACGTCGCAATCTTCTTTGAGAAAACTGTCTTGGTTGTAAACCCTTTGTTTGGTGTCTAAACCTGCGTGATACGGCAAGGCATTAACGCCATTAACTTGTAGCATTTGTGCCAACTCCTCCACACGTTTGCGAGACAAACAGTAAACTATACCAGACTTACCCTTATTGCTCTTAACAAAAGAAATGATATCTCGGTCAACTTGCTCTGTTTTTGGTCTTACTTCATAAAACAGATTAGGTCTGTTAAAAGAAGCCAAATAGGTAGTGGCATCAGAAATATTAAGGTTCTTGAGTATGTCTTCTTGGACTTTCGGTGTTGCGGTTGCCGTCAATCCAATGATGGGTATATTGTCTCCAATACGTTGCATGATGGATTTAAGGTTACGATACTCTGGTCTAAAATCGTGTCCCCATTCAGAAATACAATGGGCTTCATCAATGGCTAAGAAGCTGATGGGAACGTTGCGTAAAAAAGCAACATAATCTTCTTTTGTGAGCGATTCTGGCGCTACATATAAAAGTTTAGTCAATCCCGAACTGATGTCTTGCTTAACAATTTCGACCTGTGTTTTACTCAAAGAGGAGTTTAAAACGTGCGCAATGCCATCGTTTTTGGAAATGCCACGAATAGCATCCACTTGATTTTTCATTAGAGCTATAAGTGGGGAAACCACTATTGCTGTTCCGTGTTGCACTAGTGCAGGTAATTGGTAACACAGCGACTTACCGCCACCAGTAGGCATAATAACAAAAGTATTCTCTTTGTTGAGCACACTTTTTATAACGTCTTCTTGTAATCCTCGGAACTCGTTAAAACCAAAAAAATTCTTTAAAGAGCCTTTTAAATCAAGCTCTTTGCCATCGACCTGTAGCTTCATCGTGGGTTTTGTACATTTGTACTCACAATATACGTTAAAACTGTCTATATATCAATAATAATTGAACAAATCCAATCACATATTAAAAGTTGCAGCTTCTGTAATTGAACAGCAATCCGAAGCCATAGCTGGATTGGCTCCTCAACTCAACAAAGATTTTGAACTCGTTGTCGATTGGGTCCATACAGGCAAGGGTCGTTTAGTGCTTACTGGTATTGGCAAAAGCGCCATTATTGGTATGAAAATTAGCGCCACCCTAAACTCCACGGGTACAAAAAGCATTTTTATGCATGCAGCAGATGCCATTCACGGCGATTTAGGCATGATAGAACAACAGGATATCGTGCTATGCCTGTCCAAAAGCGGCACCAGTGCTGAGATAAAAACACTTGTTCCACTACTAAAAAATAGAGGGAATAAGCTAATCGGTATGACAGCCAACCCTACTTCTTTCCTTGCTCAAAATGCAGATGCAATCTTGCATGTTGGCATACCAAAAGAAGCCGATCAAAATAATTTAGCGCCAACCACGAGCACCACAGCACAGCTTGTTATGGGAGATGCATTGGCCATTTGCCTTATGGAGCTTAGTGGATTCAAGGCAGAAGATTTTGCACGCTCACATCCTGGAGGTGCATTGGGTAAGGCATTAAATGTTAAGTTAGGGCACTTGCTTCAACCACACAAAAAACCAGTTGTTACACCCGATACTGCAATAAAAGCAGTTATCAGCGAGATTTCAACCAAGCTTGTTGGTGCAACAGCAGTCGTCCAAGACAATCAAGTCGTGGGCGTTATAACAGATGGAGATTTACGACGTATGATGCAATCGGCTGGTGATTTCTCATCGTTGAAAGCACAAGACATCATGGCAAAAAAACCCATTGTTTTAAACAGTGATACCCTTGCAAAAAAAGCATTAACGTTAATGCAAGAAAAAGAAATCAGTCAAATTATAGTTGTTGATGCCAATACCTATATTGGTATTGTACATATTCACGATATCCTAAACGAAGGTATTTATTAGTGTATGGATAAAAAAACCATGCCATTTCTTGATCATTTAGAAGAGTTGCGCTGGCACCTCATCCGCAGTATTTTGGCCATTGTCATTGCTGGTGGTGCTGCTTTTTTAGCTAAAGACTTTATTTTTGATGTTTTGCTGTTTGGTCCAAAAAAACAAGACTTTATAACCTATAAATGGCTTTGTAGCGCAGCACAAGCACTAGGATTTGACGAAGGTTTTTGTCTAGACGAGCTGCCTTTTAGGGTCCAAAGCAGAACTGTTGCAGGGCAATTTTCAGCACATATTTGGACGTCAATTACAGCAGGTTTCATCATCGCTTTTCCTTATGTGATATATCAGGTATGGAAATTTATCAGTCCAGGTATGCTTAAGCCGGAGCGCAGACAGGCACGCGGTTTTATCATTGTATCTTCTTTATTGTTTTTTATAGGTGTATTGTTTGGCTATTTTGTTATCACGCCGCTTTCCCTTCGCTTTTTAGGAACCTACAGTGTTAGTACCGAAATATTCAATGACTTTGATCTGAGCAGTTATACCGCATTAGTACGAGCATCTGTGCTGTCAGCAGGCTTTATTTTTGAGTTACCCATACTGGTTTACTTCCTTACTAAAATTGGTCTGATAACGCCTAGTCTGATGCGCAAATACCGTAAAATATCACTAGTGATTGTGTTGACCCTTTCAGCTATTATCACGCCACCAGATATTGCAAGCCAAATTATTGTGGCTATTCCCATCATGATTTTATATGAAGTAAGTATCTTTATTTCGAAATCTGTTTACAAACGAATCCAACGGTCACAAGAAAACTCCTAACACCAACACATGAAGCTATACGCTGAAAATATCACCAAAACCTATAGAGGCAGAAAAGTAGTAAACAACATATCGGTTACTGTAAATCAAGGTGAAATTGTTGGCTTACTAGGACCCAACGGCGCTGGAAAAACAACCTCTTTCTATATGATTGTTGGACTTATTAAGCCCTTGAGCGGTCACATTTATTTAGAGGATACAGATATTACAAAATTTCCCATGTATAAGCGTGCTCAAAGCGGCATTGGATATTTAGCACAAGAAGCATCTGTTTTTCGCAAACTTACCGTTGAGCAAAACATCAAAAGCGTTTTGGAATTGACCAAGTTGTCGAAAAAGGAACAGCATGACAAAACAGAAGCGTTATTAGAGGAATTTGGCTTAAATCATATTCGAAAAAATAGAGGGGATTTACTTTCTGGAGGTGAGCGCAGAAGAACAGAAATTGCACGAGCCCTTGCCACAGACCCAAAATTTGTACTCTTAGACGAGCCTTTTGCAGGAGTTGACCCTGTTGCCGTTGAGGATATTCAAAAAATTGTAGCCCACCTAAAAAAGCGAAATATAGGCATCCTTATCACCGATCACAATGTGCAAGAAACCTTGGCTATTACAGACCGTACTTACCTCATGTTCGAAGGGAAAATCCTAAAGACGGGAACACCAGAAGAATTGGCACAAGACGAGATGGTTCGCAAGGTATATCTAGGTCAGAACTTTGAGCTTCGCAAGAAGAAGCTTACGCTTTAAGCCGCATATATAACATTCCAAAAACAGCATAAGACAGTACCGTTAACGACAATGCTTGAGACCTAAAAATCAACAGTATAGGAATAGAAATCACTGCGAAAATCCAAAAAAAGTTTGATGGCTTTCCATTGACAAACTTCTGACTTGGAAGCATGATTTTCGATACCATTAAAACAGTAAGTAATGCTACAATAACTGTTATGATTATTGGGTTAATTTCGTAGGGAATAAAGGGAATTCCTATAACAAACAAAGCAAAAGCTGGGGTTGGCATCCCTTGAAAATCCAATTGACTTGAGGGGGTTATGTTAAAGCGTGCTAGTCTGTAAATTGATGCAAGCGTAACTACAAATGCTAAGAGCGATAGCGGCACCAACTCATATGGCAAAAAGTCACTTAAATACTTATGCATAAAATACCCTGGAACTACTCCGAAGGAAATAACATCACATAGCGAATCGAGTTGCTTGCCAATTTCAGAAGAAACCCTAAAAGCCCTTGCTACTAATCCGTCTATACTATCTAGAAAAACGCCTATCAATACCCACATAAGTGTTTTTTCGTAATTATTCTCGAACAAAGAAATCAAGGCCATACAACCAGAAAAGCCGTTGAGCAGCGTAAGTGTGTTTGGTAAAAATCTGATAATATTCATCAGTTAACGTTTTGGTTAAGCAATACAAACCTACACAAAATTGTACATTAGCAAAATGCCTGTAAAAATCATTCTATCATTGTTGTTTGGTGTGTTGCTGGGCCTCTCTTGGCCAACAGCGGGATTCACTCCCTTACTTTTTGTTGCATTGGTGCCCTTGTTGTGGCTCATTGAGAGCACAAAAAATGATAGGTTTTGGGTTTTTTCGTCACGTGTTTTTTTAGGATTTTTTGTTTGGAATGCCATTACTACGTGGTGGCTTTGGAATGCCACCGTTTTTGGGATGTTCTTTGCTATGATTGTCAATTCGACTTTGATGACGTTGGTCGTATTGCTGTGGCACCGTGTAGATAGAAAATTGGGTAGAAAAGCAGGGGTTATCTTTTTACCCCTTGCATGGATTTGCTTTGAAAAACTACATTTGAATTGGGGCTTTTCTTGGCCTTGGTTAAACCTTGGTAATGGCTTTGCATCCAATCCTCATTGGATCCAATGGTATGAATATACTGGTGTTTTTGGCGGCACCCTATGGATTTGGATGGTTAACATCTCATTATATCATGCGATCAAGCATTATTTAGTTAACAAAAAGCTAAGCAAACAATTGATTAGACCACTTGCGCTAATTTTTATTCCACTTGGCTTATCGTTTTTTATCAAAAACCAATTTGAGCAAAAAACAGAAGAAACGCTTATAATAACAGTAGTACAGCCCAATATTGATCCCTACACAGAAAAATATGACCAGACAAACCAAGAGCAATACGAATTTTTGTTAGAGCAAATCGGGTCTGAATTAAGCAAAAATCCGGATGTAATCATAACGCCAGAAACCTATTTTTCAGAAGGTGCAGGTACAAATTTGTCGTATATCGAAGAAAGTAAGCTTTACCAAGACTTACTTAATTACGCAAACAGCAATAATACCCAACTATTAAACGGCATACAGTTTTATAAGACTTATGCGGAGAAAGACCGAACCAAAACAGCAAACAGGCTTAATAATGGGGTTTGGGCGGATTTTTATAACTCGGCATTTCTAACAGACTCCACTGGGGTTCAAATTTATCACAAATCCAAACTGGTCGTGGGAGTTGAAACCCTACCCTTTAGAGATATCGTCGAGCCTCTTATGGGCAATGTCATGCTCGATTTTGGCGGCACTGTTTTAACAAGAGCTACTCAAGAGGAGCGAGAGGCTTTCCCCTTGTACAACGATATTAAAATCAGCCCCGTAATTTGCTATGAATCTGTGTATGGTGAATTTGTAACGGGATATGTTAGAAATGGTGCAGAGGTTTTGGCCATCATGACAAACGATGCTTGGTGGGGCGATACAGCCGGACACAAACAACATATGGCATACGCAAGCTTGCGCGCTATTGAAACGCGAAGAACTGTCGTAAGATCGGCTAATACAGGAATTTCTGGATTCATCACGCCACTAGGTGAGGTAACCGCAAAACTAGTATACAACACAAAAGGTGTATTAACAGCAGCAGTGTACCCACAAAGCGATATCACGATATATGTACGCTATGGAGATTATATATTCAGGCTTGGTGGTTTTGTGGCTGGGCTGATGCTACTCTTCTCATTTTCACGTAGAAAAAATTAAACTATATTGAAAATGAGTGATTTACATTAAATAAAGCTGAGGCACATTACTTAAATGTGTACTTTTGTAATGTATTGCTACGATTATGAAAATTTACACCAAAACTGGCGACAAGGGAGACACCTCTCTAATTGGAGGCTATCGTGTCTCAAAAAGCGACCTTAGAATTGAATCCTACGGCACCGCAGATGAATTAAATTCTTGGCTGGGTTTGATTGTAGAATTCCTCCCACAAGAACGTATTGATGAAGTACAAAGCATTCAAAGTTTGTTATTTTCTATGGGAGCGCAACTGGCAAGCAAGTCCAAAGAACAAAAAAGACCTTTTCCAGAAGTAAGTACAGCTGATATAAAAGCACTGGAAACGCATATTGACGAATACGAAGAACTACTACCGAGAATGACACATTTTATTCTTCCTGGGGGCAATAAGGGTGCGGCACATGCACACATTGCACGTTGCGTTTGCCGCAGGGCTGAACGTATTGTAGTTCAATTGAGCCGTATAGATTTTGTAGACGACAAAGTACTGGTTTATTTAAACCGATTATCAGACTATCTTTTTTGTTTGGCAAGAGCTTTAGCCATCTGGGACGGCAAGGATGAAATCAAGTGGATTCCAAGTAAGTAAGTTTTTATTTGCATAAATGCAATAAAAATTTATTTTTGCAACTCCTTAAAAAGCAACTTCATGTACTGGACTTTAGAACTCGCATCCTATTTAAGTGACGCCCCTTGGCCGGCAAATAAAGACGAACTTATCGATTATGCCATTAGAACTGGTGCTCCTCTAGAAGTAGTAGAGAATCTCCAATCCATTGAGGATGAGGGAGAAATCTATGAATCCATCCAAGAAATTTGGCCTGATTATCCTACAGACGAAGATTATCTTTGGAACGAGGACGAATACTAATTATTCGATTTTCCCTTCGCTTTTTTTGCTTACTTTTGATTTCCTATATTCTTCTATATGAGCGTGCTTAGTGGTATTCTTAAAACATTTGTTGGCGACAAGGCCAAAAAAGACCTAAAAGGTTTGTATCCCTTGGTAGATAAAATTCATCAAGCCACAGCAGCATTAGATGGCTTAACAAACGACCAACTACGCGATCAAACAAATACGTTCAAAAAAGAAATTGCAGAAATTCGCAAACCGCTTTTTGACAAGATAGACGCACTAAAGACTACAATTGAACAAACCATTGATGTTGACGAAAAAGAAACCCACTACAACGAAATTGACAACCTTACAAAGCAGGCGCATGAAGAAGTAGCGCGTTACTTAGACAATATACTCCCACAAGCATTTGCTGTTGTAAAAGAAACAGCCAAACGATTTAAAGAAAACGAATATTTAGAAGTCACGGCAAGCCCGTTTGACCGAAGCATATCTGCAACCAAGTCAAACGTCAAAATCAAAGGTGACACAGCCATTTGGGCTAATGCATGGGATGCTGCCGGAAAGTCCGTTACTTGGGACATGGTACACTACGATGTTCAGTTGATCGGTGGGATAGTGTTGCATCAAGGTAAAATTGCCGAAATGCAAACAGGTGAAGGAAAAACGCTGGTAGCTACCCTACCTGTTTACCTAAATGCCTTGTCAGAATCAGGTGTGCATTTGGTGACCGTAAATGATTATTTGGCCAAAAGAGATAGCGCTTGGATGGCGCCTATTTTTGAGTTTCATGGTATGTCGGTAGACTGTATTGATTACCACAAACCCAACTCAGAAGCAAGGCGAAATGCTTACAAGGCAGATATCACCTATGGCACCAACAATGAATTTGGCTTTGATTATCTGCGCGACAACATGGCGCATTCCATGGATGATCTCGTGCAACGCCCACACAACTACGCCATTGTTGATGAGGTGGATTCCGTTCTGGTTGATGATGCGCGAACACCCTTGATTATATCGGGTCCTGTGCCAGATGGTGACAGACACGAATTTGATGCCCTGAAACCCAAAATATCCACTTTGGTTTCGCAGCAACGCCAGCACCTAACAACGGTACTTGCACAAGCAAAAAAACTGATTAGCGAGGGAGATGCCAAAGAAGGGGGTTTCCTATTGTTACGTGTATACAGGGGGCTGCCTAAAAACAAAGCTTTAATTAAGTTTTTAAGTCAAGAAGGTATCCGTCAATTATTGCAAAAAACAGAAGGGTTCTATATGCAAGATAACAATCGAGAAATGCCCAAAGTAGATGCCGATTTGTTGTTTGTTATTGATGAAAAAAACAACCAAATTGAACTTACGGACAAGGGAGTTGAGCAACTTTCTAAAGATGGAGACGATGCTGATTTCTTTGTGTTGCCCGACCTTGGAAGTGCTATTCTAAGCATCGAACAACAAGAAAAATCACCCGAAGAAGAAGCCAAAGAAAAAGAAGCGCTTTTCAAGGAATACAGCATCAAGAGTGAGCGTATTCACAGCATGAATCAATTGCTAAAGGCCTATACCCTATTTGAAAAGGATGTAGCCTACGTGGTCATGGAAAACCAAGTGAAGATTGTCGATGAACAAACAGGACGTATCATGGACGGTCGTCGCTATTCTGATGGTTTACACCAAGCCATTGAAGCAAAAGAAAATGTAAAGATCGAGGCAGCAACCCAAACCTTTGCCACCATTACACTACAAAACTACTTCCGTATGTACCGTAAGCTATCTGGAATGACAGGTACTGCGATAACGGAAGCAGGTGAATTTTGGGAAATATACAAGTTGGATGTTATTGAAATCCCAACCAACAGACCCATTGCAAGAAAAGATGAAAATGACCTCATCTACAAGACAAAGCGTGAAAAATATAATGCCGTTATTGACCATGTAACAGCACTTTCACAAGCTGGACGACCAGTACTTATCGGTACCACTTCTGTTGAAATTTCTGAACTGTTAAGCCGAATGTTGAACATTCGAAAAGTAGCGCATAACGTACTTAACGCCAAGCTCCACAAAAAGGAAGCTGATGTAGTCGCCGAAGCTGGAAATGCTGGTGTGGTTACCATAGCCACCAACATGGCTGGACGGGGAACAGATATTAAAATAAACGATGAAGTTAAAGCGGCTGGTGGTCTTGCCATCGTCGGAACAGAACGTCACGATTCAAGACGTGTCGACCGACAGTTGCGCGGACGTGCAGGGCGACAAGGAGATCCGGGAAGCACGCAGTTCTATGTATCGCTAGAAGATAACTTAATGCGATTATTTGGTTCGGAACGCATATCCAAAATGATGGATCGTATGGGCCACAAAGAAGGTGAAGTGATTCAAGCGGGTATGATGACACGATCTATTGAGCGTGCCCAAAAGAAAGTTGAAGAAAACAACTTCGGTATTCGAAAGCGTTTGCTGGAGTATGATGATGTGATGAACGCCCAACGCGAGGTAATTTACAAACGACGCTACAATGCCCTTAATGGTGAGCGTTTACAGGTTGACATTGCCAATATGCTTTATGATACTTGTGATCAGATATGTTCTGTTAACCTAGCAAATAAAGACTACAAACAATTTGAGTTTGAACTGATTCGTCTGTTTTCACTTACCAGCCCAATCAGTGCGGAGAATTTTGAAAACCAAAACGAAACAGAACTCACAGAAAAAATATACCAAGCAGCATTAGCCCATTATCAACAAAAGATGGAGGAAAATGCAGCACGTGTTTTCCCAGTGGTTAAGGATGTTTACAAAAACCCGAGTAATACGTTTAAACGTATTGTAGTGCCCTTCACAGACGGGATTAAAACACTAAACGTAGTGAGCGATCTAGAAAAGTCTTTTGAAAGCGAAGGCAAGAATCTAATTCGCGACTTTGAGAAAAACATAAGTCTGGCCATTATTGATGAATCGTGGAAAGACCATTTACGTAAAATGGACGAATTAAAGCAGTCTGTTCAGCTTGCCGTACACGAACAAAAAGACCCGTTGCTTATCTATAAGTTTGAGTCTTTTGAGCTATTTAGTGTCTTTATGGATGTCGTAAACCGAGATATTATTTCGTTTTTATTCAAAGGGGCATTACCAACACAAGACGCCAGCAACATTCGAGAAGCTAGGAGTGCTCGCCGCAAAGAACGCGTGAACATCTCAAAGGAAGAAGTGTTAAACCAAGACCAACAGGCCATGCGTCAAGCTTCTCAACAATCTGGAAGACCCACTGCTGAAAGACAAGAAACCATAGTGCGTGAACGCCCAAAAATTGGACGTAATGAGCGCGTGGATATTCAGCATATAGTTAGCGGAGAGAAGAAGACAGTAAAGTTTAAACAAGCAGAACCTCTACTCGACAAAGGGGAATGGGTGCTTATTCAAGACAGTTAAAATGGTTGTCTTAGTTGCGCCAATCCATCCTTTTAGAGGCGGTATTGCAGACACCACTGCTGCATTTGCGCAAAGCCTTATCCAACAGGGCGAAGAAGTATGTGTCATTTCCTTCACAACGCTATATCCAAAGTTATTATTTCCAGGAAAAACCCAGTACACAACAGATCAAAAGGAGCTCGATTTTGCTACCATAAGTACGATCAATTCCCTAAATCCGTTTAGTTGGTTACGGACAACTAAGCATATCAAATCGCTAAAACCGAAGTTGGTCGTTTTCCGTTATTGGACCCCTTGGTTGGCGATGTGTTACGCTGCAATCGCAAAAAATATTAACATAAAAAAAGTGGCTTGGGTCGACAATGCCTTACCGCACGAACGTAAAACAGCTGACAAATTTCTCCTCAATACATTTTTAGGAAGTGTAGACGAGATCTTGTGCATGTCATCTTCCGTATCAAAGGAACTTAAAAAACATACTCAAAAAAACATAACCACTTGTTTTCATCCCGTTGACATTGATCTTCCAGCGCCGATTTCACAAGAAGTTGCCAAAGAAAAATTGGCCCTAGACCCCAGCTTGGAGTACCTGTTGTTTTTTGGCTTAATACGTCCCTACAAAGGGCTGGATTTACTGATAAAGTCATTGCCACAATTGCGACAAAACAAACCCAATGCAAGACTTTTGGTCGTTGGTGAACCCTACGAGCCCATGCGTAAATACCGTGAATTGTTGGCATCGCTTAAGGTAGATGATATGGTGTTTTTCCACGATCGCTTTGTGCCGACGGCGCAAATCCCATTCTGGTTTGGTGCCTGTGATTGGGTTGTCCAACCCTATAAATCAGCAACACAAAGTGGTATTACCCCAATGGCCATTCACTATGCCAAACCAAGTATAGTAACCCATGTAGGCAGCTTATCCGATGGCATTACAGCCAAAACAGGGCTTGTTTGTGAACCCAACCCTACGGCCCTATCTCAAACTATAACAAAGGCATTGACAGAAAAAAAACAGTTTAGTGATGTAAGAGCTTACAAATCGCTTCAAGAAAAGAGAAGCTGGACTGCTTTTTGCAAGGACTTTATCAATACATATATAAAAACATAAACATATGCCTGCTGCTTATCTATCATTAATTGCCGCATTTCAATTGCTGTCATGTTCTTTTTCAGCACCAAAACCTATTGACAACGCCAAGGCAGTAGCTACAAGTGAATACACCCTCCCTCAAGGGCACGAAGTTGCCTATTTTGCTTCAGGATGCTTCTGGTGTGTCGAAGCCGTCTTTGAGCAAGTAACAGGCGTACACGAGGCCATTTCTGGTTATGCAGGGGGAAACACCAAAAACCCTACCTACAATCAGGTAGTCACAGGAAGAACAGGACATGCAGAGACTACAAAAGTAATTTATGACAAAGAGGTCGTATCGTTTGAAACCTTAGTAACGGTATTTTTTGGTTCGCATGACCCCACTACCCTTAACCGCCAAGGTCCAGACCGGGGAACACATTACCGTTCCATAGCTTTTTACGAAACAGCAGAGGAAAAAGAAATCATCGAAAAAATAATTGAAAAATTAACGGCTGCCAAACGCTATTCCGATCCCATTGTTACTGAAGTAAAGAAGTACGATGTGTTTTACCAAGCCGAGGACTACCATCAAGATTACGAAAAAAACAACCCTAACAATCCCTACATAAGAGCTGTGTCCAAACCGCGGGTGAGCGCCTTTTTACAGAACTACCCCGAATTGATTAAATCGGATTTGGAATAAAGCGCAAGTACAGCTTGGCGAAGAGCCATCCACCTAGGATGCCAAACAAGGTTCCGCTGATGACATCAAGTGGATAATGCACACCAATATAAATACGACTGTAAGCAACCATTGCTGCTATCACAAACAGCAATCGGAGCAGTTTAAACTGTCTTGCAAAAAGCACCACAAAGAAAGTAGCCATAGCAAAGGAATTTGAGGCGTGTCCAGAAAAATATCCGTAATAACCTCCGCAGCCTGGTTTAACCCGGCGCATGATGTCAGTTAGTTCGGCCTCATGACAAGGACGTAGACGCTTAAATCCGTCTTTAAACAAATTGGTTACTTGGTCAGTAAACGTAATGAGCAATGCAATAGCAAGTAACATCCAGAGTGTGTTTTTCCAACCCAACCACTTCCCCATAACAGCAGTAAGTATGGCATAAAAGCCAATCGTATAACGCTTATCTGTGATTGTCATCCAAAAGGCATCAAAAGTCTCGGAGCCCAGACCGTTTAGCCATAAAAAAAGTTCTCTATCCCAAAGTAGCAGCGTATCCATTAGTCGGAGTATTTGTTTATTTCATTGTCATAGAATTCAGTTGCGCGTTCAATCCACAAGGCAACTTCTTCTGTAGCGCTTTCTTTATCCTCATTGGCAAAAGTTTCCCACCATTCTAGTTCGTCATTGGCCAAGTTTAGTATAAAGCGTGGAAACTGTGTATGCACCACAAAAACCGCATCAGGGTGCTCTGCGTTATCCGCAAGTAAAAATGTTGGAATAGTATCAGCCATTTGCGCGTATTAGTTTATTGGATAAGAATCTAAAGCGAAGATACAACAACAAAGAAGAAACAACGAGACCAAGGCACAAGCCAATCCATACGCCTCTGGCACCCATATCTGCTTCTATACTCAAGTAAAGCATCACTGGCACACCTATCAGCACATAAGCCAAAAAGGTAATCCAAGTAGGAATACGAACATCTTGTAAGCCCCTTAAGCTCCCCAAAGCCACCACTTGCGCACCGTCGAAAATTTGAAAAAAGGCAGCTATAAATAAAAGGGATCCTGCCAGTTCTGCTACCGCAAATGTATCTAAGCCAGTAGCCGAGTCGAGATATAACCAAGGAAGCCATTCATTGCATGCAACAAAGAAACCTGCAAAAACGACATCCAATAAAAGCGTGAGCAAAAATATAGACAAAGCAATGCGTTTCAATTCGCCAAAGGCCTTAAAACCTTTTTGATTTCCCACTCGAATGGTCGCTGCCACACTTAAACCCATGGCGACCATAAAAGTCATGGAAGATAGGTTGAGTGCAATCTGATTAGCCGCTTGAGCATCCTTGCTTAAAAATCCGCATACCCAGATGGCAAACGTAAAAAAACTGACCTCAAAAAACATTTGAAGGGATGAGGGCAAGCCCAATTGCAATAATTGATTTAATTCTTTTTTATAAAGACGTTTAGGAGTCAACTGCCGTATGATTGCGGCTGTTCTGGGATCGCGATAGAGCAAGAAGACAACAAAAACTAACATGGTTACCCTAGATGCCAAAGTTCCCACAGCGGCACCTGTCACGCCCCATTTGGGAAATATCCATATTCCAAAAATGAGGAAGTAATTGATGACAACATTTACGACATTGGCCAGTACCGTTGCATACATGGAATAGCGGGTAAGCGACATGCCGTCAGAAAACTGTTTAAACGCTTGAAAAATAACGAGGGGCAATAAGGAAACAGCCACCCAGTTTAGGTAGGGAAAAGCCAATGCAACTACTTCAGGCTCCTGTCCCATTTGGAACAACAACGGTTTGGCGATATAAACACCAAGGAACAAAACAATACCAAGTATGATACAAAGTCGTAAGCCCTCATGTAATACCTTTTGAAGCGCATGTTGATTTTGTTCGGCGTCAGCTTCGGCAATAAGCGGGGTTATTGCTGTTGAGAATCCAATACCTATAGACATGGCAATAAAAACAAAACTGTTGCCCAAAGAAATAGCTGCCAATTCGGTAGTTCCCAATTGCCCTACCATGATGTTATCGACAAATTGCACCAAGGTGTGCCCTACCATGCCTAGCATTACTGGCCAGGCTAGGCGTAGGTTTGTTTTAAATTCTTTGGTGTATTCTTGGAGCATTTTAGGGGTGGTTAGCGCGCAAAACTATTATCGGATGGCACAGCCAATCCGTACTTATCGAATAAATATATAAGTGACGTCATGGTTGCGGCACCAAGCTCAAGTTCTCTTTTGTTTACGGCATCAAAGGTGTCGTTTTCAGCATGGTGGTGGTCAAAATAGCGTTGTGAGTCTGGGCGTAGTCCAGCCAAAACATTGTATTTATTTTTAAGCGGACGCACGTCTGCCCCACTACCACCCTTTTCAAAATAATGAATCAGATAGGGCTTAAATAAAGGCTTCCATGACACTACTTGGGCAAATTCTTCATCAGAGCATGTAAATGAAAATCCACGGGGCGTAAATCCGCCTGCATCTGATTCAAGTGCAAATATGTGTCTTTCACCTGCTAGCAGTGCGTTGTCGGCATAGGCATTCCCGCCTCTTAGTCCGTTTTCTTCGTTCATAAACAACACAACACGAATGGTTCGTTTTGGTTTATAGCCTGTAGCTTTAAACAAACGCAATACTTCCATAGACTGCACCACTCCTGCCCCATCGTCGTGAGCACCATCCCCTAAATCCCAAGAATCCAAGTGACCACCAACAACTATAATATCATTTGGAAATTCACTTCCAGAGATCTCGCCAATGACATTATGAGACCAGACATCGGGATAGGTTTTACATTGTTGTCGGAACAAAAACTTAAGCGCTGGTTCAAGTTTTAAAAGGTTGCTTAGTTTGTCGGCTGCATTGGTGCTTATGGCAGCTGCAGGGATACGTTTAGAAACGGCTTGGTCACCATAACTCATGGCACCTGTATGCGGAAGATCGTCGAGACGTAAATTCATAGAGCGCACAATAACGCCGACAGCTCCGTAAGCACTCGCCTCTAGCGCACCGCTATAACGTTGGTCAACACAACCAGAATAAGCTTGAAAAGTACTGATAAGATCGGCTTGCATAGGACGATTAAAAAACACGATTTTTCCTTCAATTTGTTCTCTTCCCAACGTTTTTAGTTCTTCAATGGATTGCACTTCAACAACAGGAGCTTTTAGGCCAACAGAAGGCGTTGCTACAGAACCACCAAGTGCCGTTATGGGCACATTAAAGGTTACACCAGGGGCTGTTTCTATAAGCGCAAACTCTTTTGAACCTCTAACCCACTTTGGCACTTTAACGGGTTGCAAATAAACACGATCAAGACCCAATAAATCTAATTCTGCTTTGGTCCAAGCCACGGCGCGTTCTGCACCCAATGAACCAGACAAACGGCTACCAATGCGATTGGTCAGGTAATCCAACCATTCGTAAGCGTTTCCGGCCAATAGTGAAGTGTCAAAAAACGTTTTAAGTTGTTTTTCATCGTCTGGATTGGGTTGGGCGTATAGCGCAACACTTAAAAAGAAAAAAAAGAGAATTCTTATCATCTTGGTATTTATGTAAGGGTGTATGTTGCAACATCTTGCGCGGATATTTGATGTCCACCCAAAATATGTAATCGCTCAATAAAATTACGCAATTGCCTAATGTTGCCCGTCCAATCAATTTTTTGGAGTGCGACAACTGCATCTGGCAAGAGTTCCTTTTTTGGAGTTAAAAGCGATAAGAAGTGATCTGCCAAAAGAGGAATATCGTCTCTTCGGTTATTTAGCGCAGGTACATGAATTTCAATCACAGCCAATCGATGATACAAATCTTCACGGAAACGATTTTGAGCAATTTCATCTTTAATATTTTTATTGGTCGCAGCAATCACGCGAACATCTACTGCGATGGTTTTGTCACTTCCAACACGTTGAATTTTATGTTCTTCCAAAGCACGTAATACTTTGGCTTGTGCAGCAAGACTCATATCTCCAATTTCATCTAAAAAAAGCGTACCGCTTTGCGCTTGCTCAAAAGTCCCTTTACGATCTTTGTGTGCAGAAGTAAAAGCGCCTTTCATATGCCCAAAAAGTTCACTTTCAATAAGCTCCGTTGGAATCGCAGCACAATTGACTTCTACAAAGGGTGCACCGGCACGATTACTTTTAAAGTGCAATGCTCTTGCAACCAATTCTTTACCACTACCATTGGGCCCTTGAATCAGTACTCTAGCCATCGTTGGCGCGACCTTATCCACCATACTGTGAATAGTTTGAATGGCTTCTGAATTTCCAATCATGGTATACTGCTTGGGAACTGCAATTTTTTTTGTCTTTTTCTTGGGTGTTGCACTTCTTTGAAGTGCAGCATTGACCGTCTGTAATAGGTGGTTTAAGTCAGGTGGTTTTGATATATAATCATAAGCACCCATGCGCATCGCCTTTACGGCGGTTTCCAAATCACCGTGACCCGATATCATCACCACAGCTGTTTGCGGAGATACTTTTTGAATATGCTCCAACACCTCAATACCATCTTTTTTAGGCATTTTTATATCACAAAGCACAAGATCATATGTTTTGTCATCCACCATAGAAATGGCTTCTACACCATCGGCAGCCTCACTTATATTGATATTTTTGTCAACATCAATAAGAATCTTCCGCAATACACGACGGATATTTGCCTCGTCCTCTACGATTAAAATTTGTGCCATTTATTTGGATGTATGTATCACGCGTTGTGGGAAAGGAATCTCAATATCATTGAGTCTCAATGCTTTTTCAATAGTAAACCTGATATCAGACTTAATCATGGCGCCTTTGAAAGCGTTTTCTGTGAAAACAATCAAAGTAAAATCAAGACTGCTATCACCAAAATCTTGAAAAAGAAGTATGGGGTCTTTTTTCTTGGTTGCATCGGGATGTTGCGTTGCAATTTCCAAAACTACTTTCTTAAATTTTTCAACATCAGTACCATAAGCAACACCCACATTTATGGATTCTCCCGTGACTTTATTGTTTTCCGTCCAATTAAAAAGGGTTGTGGTTAAATACTTATGGTTAGGAATGACTAACACCTTGTTGTCACGTGTGACAGCTCTGGTGGTGCGTAATGTTATGTTTTCGACTCGCCCAACCTTGCCGTCAAGCTCAATAATATCGCCAACATGAACGGTTTGATCTATTAAAATAAAAATACCCGATATGATATCTTGAAAGAAAGTCTGCAAGGCAAAACCAACACCTACCAATAAGGCAGCTGATGCAGCTAAAAGTGCGTTTAAATTGACGCCAGCATTCTGCAAAGCAAGCAACGCAATTACCGTGTAAAGCGAATAGTTAAAGAATGAAAAGACAGGCTTGAATTTTCCTTTACGTTCGTTAGATAATTTGCGGGTTAATAATTTGCGCACAAAACGCATAGTAAAGTACAGGGCAATGATTATTAAAACCAAAACCAAAAAAGAACCAACGCTCATTTTAGCATCGCCTATACTAAAGCTGTATTGAAAGATTGATTTGATTTTTTCCATACTCTAATATAGACAAAATACTTGCTAAAAAAAGAAAACCCACCCTCAAAAAGAGGATGGGAAAAA
>QXZR01000015.1 GCA_009886265.1 Flavobacteriaceae bacterium | reverse complement strand
ATCAGAACCCGTGGACCAGACAAGAATTTAGAGAAAGAAGCCAATCGTATTATTGCCAAGCTTCCAACCATGACACCAGGAAAACAACGCGGACGGCCTGTTCGGGTTCCCTTTAGTATTCCCATCACGTTTAGGTTACAATAACAACAACCCGGCATTAGCCGGGTTTTTTTTGGCAAAATTTTTGTAGGTTTGATAACCGAATCTTAATACCTACGTTATGGACCCTAAAAAAAATCCTAAAGCTGATTTAGCTAAAAACAGCGCCCTATACTTTGCTATAGGCCTTTGTCTTGTTTTGTTTTTGTCTTGGAAACTGGTCGAGCATAAGACCTACGAAAAGTCATCCATAGATATTGGAATGTTGACCGTAAATGAAGATGAAATTGAAGACGTACCATTGACTGAACAATTGAAGACGCCCCCACCGCCCCCACCGCCAGCTGTAGTAACACAAGTCTTGGAGGTTGTAAAAGATGAAGAAGATGTAGAAGAAACGGTTATTGAATCTACAGAAACGACCCAAGAGGAAATCATTGAAGACGTAGAAGTAATGGAGGAGGAAGTTGAAGCAGACGTCCCCTTTGCCATTATTGAAGACGTCCCCTTATTTCCGGGCTGTGAACGTGTCAAAAAATCTGAACGTAGAAAATGTTTTCAAGAGAAGTTGGACAAGCATGTGATTAAAAATTTCCGCTATCCAGAAATTGCTCAAGAAATGGGTATTCAAGGACGTGTTTTTGTCACTTTTATAATTGATAAAGACGGCACCATAACTGGGATTAGGACTAGAGGTCCTGACAAAAACCTAGAGAAAGAAGCCGCACGTATTATAGGCAAACTTCCAACCATGACACCTGGTAAACAACGCGGGCGTGCAGTTCGCGTGCCTTTTAGTTATCCTATAAACTTTCGTTTACAACAATAAAACAACTGCGTTCTTTTGTGAAGATTGCGTTGCGTAAGCTGCTTTTCTACAGTATCTTTGCAAACGCAATTGCGCACATTATATGTTAGTTAACACCCAAAAAACTTCTGCGTTGTCTCTTTTTGTGACCGATTTTCTGTTGCTTACCAAATCGCGGCTAAGCCTTACAGTTGTTTTCTCTTCTATTGCGGGTTATTTACTAGCAGCGCAAGTGCCATCGGCTTGGCATATTTTTTTGCTCTCCACAGGTGGTTATGGCTTGGCAGGCGCATCCAATGCATTTAATCAAATCATTGAAAAAGACATTGACGCCAAAATGAAGCGGACGCAAAACCGTCCCATTCCCACGGGGCGCATGTCAACACAAACCGCATTTCCCATTGCCGCCACTTTACTAATCATCGGTTTGGTGATTCTTTATGGCTTTAATCCAAAAACAGCCATGTTCGGTGCCATTTCGGTTTTTCTGTACTGCTGTGCCTATACACCGCTGAAGACCATCACCCCGCTTTCTGTATTTGTGGGTGCCATTCCGGGTGCCATTCCTTTTATGTTGGGTTGGGTTTCAGTTACAGGAAGTTTTGGTATAGAGCCGGGTATCTTGTTTATGATTCAATTCTTTTGGCAGTTTCCACACTTTTGGGCCATTGGTTGGTTGATGCATGAAGATTATCAACGTGCCAGCATCAACATGTTGCCCACAGGAAAGCGCGATCGCGCTACCGCACTTCAAGTTATTTTATACACACTATGGACTATAGTTGTTTCTGTTTTTCCAGTATTGGGATTGAGCGGCACATTGACCTTGACAATTCCCGCTGCTATAGTGGTGGGCATTATGGGCTTGATATTTTTGTGGTATGGTATCTTACTGTACAGAAATCAATCTGAATCAAGCGCTAAAAAATTAATGATTGTTAGCATAATATACATTATGTCGATACAATGGATTTACGTAATAGATAAATTTATATAAATGAGTTTTCATCCTTCTTTAACAACACCCCTGTCTAAAGCAAAAAAAATGATGTTGTGGTTTGCCATGATTAGCATGACCATGATGTTTGCTGGCCTCACAAGTGCTTATGTCGTAAGCAAGGCACGCCCAGATTGGCTAGATAATTTTACGCTTCCAGCGGCTTTTCACTTCAGCACATTGGTGATTTTAATAAGCGGTATCACCTTTTGGATGGCGTTTAAAAACCTTAAAGCAGGCAATTCGCCTGCGGTCACGCGCTACACGCTTATTACGCTTTTACTGGCCGTTATTTTTTCTATCAGCCAATGGATTGGGTTTAGTGATGTAGTAGCAGATGGGTACTATTTTACAGGTTCGGAGAGTACGGTAACCACCTCGTTTTTATACGTATTGGTTTTAACGCACTTTGCCCACCTTATCGGAGGAATTGTTGTTTTAATCATTGTACTTCTTCGTCATCTTAAAGGTATTTATTTAGATGCCCCACTCGGTTTTGTGCTTGCACATACCTTCTGGCATTTCTTAGGTTTTTTATGGCTCTATTTATTTGTATTCTTATACTTTTTAAGATAAACTTTAATGCGTAATTTTGTAATCAATTTAACCAATAACCACTCATGGAAGCAACAACAGACATAGTAGAAAACGAAAGTGTTTGGGGCGGTGGCAATAAACCCCTAAACGCATCATATGGAAAAATGATGATGTGGTTTTTCATCGTTTCCGATGCGCTTACCTTTTCAGGATTTTTGGTCGCTTATGGCTTTTCTCGTTTCAAAAATATTGACTCATGGCCCATTGCAGATGAGGTGTTTTATCACTTTCCGTTCTTACACGGTATAGATGCACCGATGTATTATGTGGCGTTGATGACCTTTATCCTCATCTTTTCATCTGTAACCATGGTACTCGCTGTAGATGCGGGACATAAAATGCAGAAAACCAAGGTGGCCATCTATATGTTGCTGACCATTATTGGCGGTGCTATTTTTGTTGGCTCTCAAGCGTGGGAGTGGAAAAACTTTATTCAGGGGGAGTATGGTGCTGTCGAAACAAAAGGCGGTCAAATACTACAGTTTGTAACTGCTGACTCTGGTGAACGCGTTGCGTTGGAATCATTTGCAAGTACGCTACCAACCGACCGCTCTCAGCACACTGGAGACGAGGGAATCTGGTTTGTCAGTGAACCTTCACTACCTACCTATAGTCTTGCCGAAGTTCAAGAGGGCTTTTTGGCTAATCCAAACTTGCTAATCAAAACAGAAATGATTGACGCTGCAACCGGACATAAAATTGTTTTAGATCGCGCGGCATCAGAGGCAAAAATTGCACAAGCCATGTACGTTGTTGAAGGCGCTAACCTTGTTCGAAACGAATATGGAAATCGTCTCTTTGCCGATTTCTTTTTCTTTATAACAGGTTTCCACGGCTTTCACGTATTTTCAGGTGTGGTGATCAACTGCATTATTTTCTTTAATGTATTGTTGGGCACCTATGACCGCAGAGGGCACTATGAAATGGTTGAAAAAGTAGGCTTGTATTGGCACTTTGTAGACCTCGTTTGGGTATTTGTATTCACATTCTTTTATTTGGTATAACATGGCACATAAACTTTCTATTTTTCGTGGACTCGTAACTTTCAAGTCCAATATTCAAAAAATTTGGGGCGTACTTGTTTTTCTATCTATTGTAACAGCAATAGAGGTTGCACTAGGTATCATCAAGCCTTCGGTTTTACTAACGCCTGTTTTGGGCATGAAAGGATTGAACTGGATTTTTATCATCCTTACTTTGGTAAAAGCCTATTATATTGCTTGGGACTTTATGCACTTAAGAGATGAAAAACGCAGCTTTACTTCATCCATTGTATTGCCGCTGCTTATTCTTATTCCCTATCTAATGTTTATTCTACTTGTTGAGGCTGACTATATTTATAACGTCATGTTAGACGGTTTTGTTAGTTGGAATTTCTAAACAAGTCATGAAAAAATATATCGTTCTTGCCATTCTATTTGTTTTTCCGCTGGCGGTATATTTATTTTTTGCGTCTGGTGTCAATCACTTTGCCAAACTCCCTGTGCTCACACAAGACATTGAAGAAGTAGCACAGTATTCTGAATATCAATTTAAGGATCGCATTAGTATCTTGGCTTTTTTTGGCAACAACCTTGAAGACAAAAAGACGTTGGCGTTGAATCTAAATCAGATGATTTACAAACGATTCTACCAGTTTACCGATTTTCAGTTTTTGATTGCATTGCCCGCAGGTACTGAAGCAGCAGCCGAACAGCTCAAAACCGAAATCGCTGGTGTCACTGGAACCGATATGTCGCGCTGGAATGTACTGTTCTTGCCTGATGATCAATTGCAAGGCTTGTTTGGAAGTCTATACTTGCCGCTGAGTCTTGATCAAAACCTTTCAAGCCCATATGTGTTTATCGTGGATCGCGATGGTAATTTACGCGGCCGTGACGATGACGATTTTGTTGGCTACGACGCTCGTTCTGCAGCAGACATCAACAACAACATGGTGGACGACGTTAAGGTCATACTCGCCGAATACAGATTGGCGTTAAAAAAATACAATCAAACACGTAAACGCTAGCTCATGCGTCGTTACTCTTATATAGTTGTTGCTTTTATTATTTTAATTTTTGGGATAATTGTGGTACCCCGAATCGTTACCCGCATTCAAGAAGCTGACCGTGTAGACACCACAAGACTCAGCGCTCAAATGCCCCTTGCATTTATTGAGCTCAATGGCGAAGCAAAACGCGTTCCAGATTTTGTGTTTACCAATCAAGATAACAGGCTTATTTCAAACGAAGACTACCTAGGTAAGGTTTATGTCGTTGAGTTTTTCTTTACTACTTGCCCTACCATTTGTCCTATCATGAATACCAATATGAAGCGTTTGGAAAATGCGTTTGGCAACCGTGATGATTTTGGTATTGCCTCTTTTACCATAGACCCTGAAAAAGACACGCCCGCACAATTGAAAAAATATGCCGAAAACCTTGACGTGTTTAGTCAAAACTGGCATTTTCTTACGGGCAACATCGAAAATATTTACGATTTAGCAAACAAAGGTTTTAATATTTTTGCTGGAATTAACCCTGCTGTTGCGGGTGGGTTTGAGCACCAAGGCTACTTTGCCCTTGTGGATAAAAATGGCTACCTTCGTTCGAGAACAGATCAATTTGGCAATCCTATTGTCTATTATTTAGGCATTTCCGAGGATGAGATTGAAGTGCAAGGCACAGATATGCTACTTGAAGACGTTCGAAAATTGCTAGAAAATGAATAAGAAAATAAATAAAACCTATAATGCGGTTATTATTATTGTATCGATCTTGATACCAATAATTGTTGCCGTTTTGTCAAGGGTACGTATACCCAACATAGCCTCCCTAGACATGTTACCACCCATCTATGCTATCATTAATGGCGCCACTGCCATATTGTTAGTTGTTGCTGTTATGCAAATTAAGCGTGGGAATAAAAGGAAACACCAAATATTGATGAAAATCAATATAATGTTGTCGTTCCTTTTTTTGATTATGTACATTGCTTATCACGTTACTTCTGATATGGCTATATATGGAGGAGTAGGCATAAGCCGTAGCATCTATTACTTTATTTTGGCATCCCATATTATACTTTCAGGTATACTGGTTCCGTTGGTGCTATTTACCTACAAGCACGCTGCTGTGGGTCAATATGACAAGCACAGAAAGTTAGCAAAAATCACATTCCCCATTTGGTTCTATGTGGCCGTTACGGGTGTTGTTGTTTACCTTATGATTTCTCCTTATTACAATTAATATGGACGTGCTGTTAAGCTTGTATACAAACTTGGCAAATGTACAATGCGCCATGTGCAGGGCGGTCTTGGAGACTGGCGCAGATGCTGAAACTGCGAAAAGCCTCAACGATGGGATTGTCTACCTTATGGTAGTGCCTTATATCTTGGTTGGTATTGTAGGCTACTTCGTTTATCAGCAGCTGAACAAAAAGTAATATTTTTGTAACATAAATTGCTCTCCCTCGTTATACGAAACAGGGAATATACGCCAATGCCTATTTTACTATGATAGAAATTAAAGAATTGCACAAGTCCTATTCCATGGGAAAAAGCACCTTACACGTTTTAAAGGGTATAAACTTTAATGTAGCTGAGGGTGAGATGGTTGCCATTATGGGCTCTTCGGGTTCTGGGAAGTCTACATTGCTCAATATCTTAGGGATGTTGGATGTTGCAAATGAGGGCACTTATAACCTTGATGGAAAGCTCATCAAAGACCTAGACGAAACCAAGGCGGCTATCTATAGAAACAAGTTTCTGGGCTTTGTTTTTCAATCTTTCAACCTGATATCTTATAAGACGGCACTGGAGAACGTCATGCTGCCCTTGTATTACCAAAGAATATCAAGAAAAGAACGCCAAAAAAGCGCTCAAAAATATTTGGAAGATGTTGGTCTTGGCCCTTGGGCAAGCCATCATCCTAATGAATTATCTGGAGGTCAAAAACAACGTGTGGCCATTGCCCGCGCTTTGGTTTCAGAACCCAAAGTCTTGTTGGCCGATGAGCCTACTGGTGCCCTAGATACCAAGACTTCTTATGAGCTTATGGATCTACTTCAAAAAATCAATGAAGCAGGAAAAACCTTGTTGATTGTCACTCACGAACAAGACATAGCCAACATGTGTAAACGAATTGTACATCTGCGTGATGGACTTATTGTAGAGGATAAAAAAATCAACCAAGTCAAAGCGAGTCAGTATGTGGAGTAGAGACCGTTGGCAAGAAATGTTTTATACGCTGCGCAAGAATAAATTGCGCACAACCTTATCGGGCTTCACCGTAGCCTTGGGTATATTTATTTTTGTTGTCCTCTTTGGTTTTGGGAATGGGCTTAAAAACTCATTTGAACAGTTTTTTGTGGACGACTCAACTAATTCAATTTGGCTTTATCCCGGAAAAACAGAAAAGCCATACCGAGGCTATAAGACTAAGCGACGCATCATTTTTAAGAATGATGACTTGGCAGATATCAAGCAAAACTTTTCCTTTTTTATTGATTATATCACACCTAGAATTTCTAGAGGTGCATTGGTGAAATATGCAAAGGAAAGTAACAATTACACCATTAGGGCTGTGGCACCCGGACACCAATTTGCAGAAAAAACCATGGTTACTGATGGGCGTTATATCAACGAACGAGATGTAAAAGAAAAAACCAAGTATGCTACCATTGGTAGACTAGTAGAGAAAGATTTGTTTGGCAATAAGCCAGCACTTGGAAAAAACATCAATGTTGGCGGCATATCATTTAAGGTCATAGGCGTGTTTAAAGACGCAGGCGGAGATAACGAAGAGCGCCTAATATATATTCCATACACCACACGGCAGCAAATAGAAAAAAGCAACGATAGGGTAGACCAAATTATGGTTGCTTTTAGACCGGAACTTGGATATGCTGGTGCTATGGCTTTTGAGAAAAAACTCAATACGTTTATGCGCAAAAAACACAATATTGCCCCATCTGACAGGGGTGGCATTTACGTTCGAAATGTTGCGGATGAATTTAGACAAACCCAAAACATAGGTTCCGTACTGCAGTGGGTTGTCTTTTTTATTGGTATAGGTACGTTATTGGCGGGTATTATTGGCATTTCAAACATCATGGTTTTTGTGGTTAAAGAGCGCACCAAGGAGTTGGGTATTCGCAAAGCCATTGGTGCAACGCCCAAGTCTATTGTTGGTATGATACTCCAGGAGTCTGTTTTTATTACAGCAATCGCTGGTTACGCCGGTCTACTAGCAGGGGTTGGTACCTTGGCACTTATTGGCGACACATTAAAAGATTATTTTATTACCAACCCATATATAGATACCAATGAAGCCATTGGTGCAACTGTGATACTGGTTATTTTCGGTGCTATTGCCGGGTATATTCCAGCGCGGCGCGCAGCTAAAATTAAACCCATCATTGCTTTAAGAGACGAATAATGTTGAGAACTCTATTTGATCGTGATACTTGGCAAGAAATTTTTGGATCTATCCAAAAAAACAAATTGCGCACGGTGGTAACTGTGATAGGTGTTTTGTGGGGAATTTTTATTTACATCACCCTATCGGGTGCTTCAAAAGGTTTGGATAATGGTTTTGAGCGTGAATTTGAAGAGGTGGCCATCAATAGCTTGTTTGTATGGGCACAAAACACCAGCATCCCTTATGACGGTTTCCGAACAGGAAGAAGAATGCAGTTAAAACTCGATGACGAGGTATTTTTGAATAAGCGTATTCCACAATTGCAATATATTGCTCCACGCATTGCTCGTGGTGCTTTTGGCGGTTCGGGCTCTGCTGTTAAGCGCAAAGGAAAAAGTGGCTCTTATGCCATCTACGGTGACTTTCCCATTTTGGTTAAAATTGCCACCAAAGACATTTATGATGGAGGACGTTTTATTAATCAGTCCGATATTGATTATCAACGGAAGGTATGCGTTATTGGAGAGCGTACACAAGAGGAACTTTTTGAAGCTAAGGAAGATCCAATAGGCGCATTCATAGAAATTGACGGCATGTATTTTAAAGTCGTGGGTGTGCATAAGTATACCCCTGGCGGCGGATTTGAAAGCGACAGCGATATTTTTATTCCTTTTACAACGTTTAAGCTATTGTATAACACGGGCGATAGGGTCAGCTGGTTTGCCATGGCAGCCTATGACGATGCCGATGTAATTGCTGTTGAGGCAGATATTAAAGCCGCATTGCGAGTAAAACACCGTGTACATCCAGATGACGAACGTGCTTTTGGGAGTTTTAATTTGGGAGAGATTTTCAATAAAGTCAAAGGATTTTCAAACGGCATGTATGTCTTGTCATTGATTGTGGGAATTGCTACTATTTTGGCAGGTGTTATAGGCATTGGAAACATCTTATTAATTTCGGTACGAGAACGCACCAAGGAGTTGGGTATTCGCCGTGCATTGGGCGCTACGCCTGGAGAAGTACGGTCACAGATCATCATTGAGTCTGTGTTCCTTACACTCATTGCAGGTATTGTCGGGATTATATTGGGTGCTTTTGTGCTAGCGCTTCTTGGTTATGCATTCAAAGACCCACTGATTCCTTTTGTTAATCCAACAGTACCCATTAAATTTATTTTAGGCGCACTTGTATTGATGGTCGGATTAGGTACCCTAATTGGACTTATCCCAGCACAACGCGCCGTTAGTATTAAACCCATAGACGCATTAAGAGAAGAATAATAAACCCTTTTATCATGAAAATAATCAAATATCTTATCATCGCATTTCTTGTTTTTGGAGTGCTTTTTTCCGCAGCATATTTTGCAAAAACCAATAGTAAATCTTCTTTAACCTACGAGACAGAAAAGCTGTTTAAAACCACCATTGAAAAAGAAACAGTCATCACAGGAAAAATTATTCCCGAAGATGAGGTAGAAGTGAAGCCACAAATCGGCGGGATTATTGACCGCATCTTTGTTAAGGAAGGAGACAAGGTTACTACGGGTGATCTGATTGCACGCATAAAAGTAGTGCCCAACGAACAAAACTTAAATGCCGCTAGAGGCCGTCTTAAAAAGGCCCAAATTGCCTTGGAAACACGCGCCAAAGATTTTGCCCGCAATAAAAAACTATATGATAAAGGGATCATTGCCAATGCAGAATTTATCGGGATTGAGTTGCAATATAACCAAGCCAAGCAGGACGTGCTAAACGCCAAGAGCGATTTACAAATTATTCGCGAAGGCTCTATCGGAGGTTCAAGTGCAGCCAACACAGATATTAGGGCAACGGTGCCTGGAACAGTGCTTGAAATACCAGTAAAAGCAGGAGATCAAGTAATTGAATCTAACAGCTTTAATTCGGGGACTACTATTGCTGCCATTGCAGATTTGTCAAAAATGATTTTTGAAGGTAAAGTAGATGAGGCGGAGGTTGCTTCTCTTCGTTTGGGCACTACGCTTATGGTTAGCCTTGGCGCAGTTGAAGACCAAGAGCTCGAAGCAGTTTTAAAATTTATTGCGCCTAAGGGTACGGAAGAACAAGGAGCCGTTCAATTTAAAATTGAAGCAGATATGTTGCTCGATGATAGTATAGTAGTGCGTGCAGGCTACAGTGCAAACGCTTCCATTGTTTTAGAGCGCAAGGAAGATGTATTGGCACTTCGCGAAGCACTCATACAGTTTGACCGCAAGACACAAGAGCCTTATGTCCAAATCATGACAGGCGATCAAAAGTTTGAACGCAAAGACGTGAAGCTTGGTATCTCCGATGGTGAAAATGTTGAAATACTTGAAGGCGTTGAAGAAGAAGATGCAGTTAAAGTATGGAACCGCACAGAGGAGTTAAAGGATGATAATAAAAACACAGATAACGATGAAGAGGATGCCTAAATACTTATCCATACTGTGTTTTACATTGTTTGCCTATAGCTATGGGCAGCAATCCGCGCCATGGACATTGGAAGCAGCCGTAGAACACGCTGTTAAAAACAACCTACAAATCCGAGCAGCTTACTTGGATGTAATAGACGCAGAAACCTATAAAAGCCAAGCCATTGGTAACTTTTTGCCTTCGTTGAATTTGTCTGCTGGTCATTCGTGGAATATTGGTTTAAACCGAAACCTGACAACAAACTTGTTGGAAGATTTGACCAATCAATTTTCAAGTGGCGGTCTGGACATGAGTTTAGTTATCTACAACGGAAGGCGTAATGTTTACCAGCTTATGAGTGCTAATTTGGGCGTCTTGGCTAGGCAATATCAGCTTGAAGACATGAAGGAAGACGTTATGCTCTTGGTGGTAAACAGCTTTTTACAAGTGCTGTTCAGTAAGGAAAATTTAGCCGTACAAAACAACCTGCTTGAAGTTGCCAAGACAGAACTTTCACAAACCGAAACCCTTGTGGACGCAGGTGTATTACCTAAAGGTGAACTGTTTGAATTACAAGCCACTGTAGCTTCTCAAGAGCAGCAGGCGGTAGCGGCATCTAACAATTATGAGATTGCACGTATTTCCTTAGCCCAGCTATTATTGATCGACGATTATAAAAACTTTTCCATTGCCGAGACCAATTACGACATGGTTGCGGCTACGATTTTAGATAAATCTCCAAAGGAGTTGTTTCAAAAAGCCTTGGAATCTAGGAATGATATTATGTTGGCAAAAACAAATGTTGAAATTGCCCAGACAAATCTCAAGACAGCTAAATCGGCCTATCAACCGACATTGACAGGTTATTATGGATACAGCTCACGTATTTCTTACGGAGATAGATTGATTGCTACAGGTACTTATTCTGCATATCCTATTGGTGTAGTTTCAGGGTCAGGAGAGGTGGTGCTTGCACCTAGAGCAGATACTGAAGTAGCCAAGTATTTACCACTCGGCGAACAATGGAAACAAAACGACGGTCATAATTTTGGCGTTAATTTGAGAATTCCCATTCTAAATGGATTGGCAGTGAAGAACAATGTGCGCCGTAACAAGGTGAGTGTGGAACGCTCAAATACGTTGTTGTCTCAGCAAAAGCAAGACTTAGAGCGCACCATTCAACAGTCATATGCCGATGCCAAAGGAGCCATTATTGCCTATGAAGCAGCACAAAAAACTACCCTTGCTAGAAAACAAGCTTATGAATATGCGCAAAACCGTTTTAGTAATGGCGCTGCTACATCTTTGGCCTTTTCTCAAGCAAAGCAACGTTATGACGCTGCAGTAGCTGCCGAACTTCAGGCAAAATTTGATGCTATTTTCAAGATTAAAGTTTTAGAGTTTTACTTTGGCATACCGCTAACGCTCTAAAGTAGTATTTTTGCCTTGTGGCAAACATCTTACATATCGAAACTTCCACAGAACAGTGTGGGGTAGCCCTTGCTCAAAACGCCAATATTCTTGGTAGTAGAGAAGTGCTGGAAAACGGTTTTACACACGCCAAACAATTACATACATTAATCGACGAAGTCTTATCTGAATGTGGGCTTTCACCAGATCAATTAGATGCCGTTGCCGTTAGCGAAGGCCCGGGTTCTTTCACCGGTTTGCGCATAGGCTGCGTTGCAGCCAAAGGCCTCTGTTTTGCCCTCGATATTCCGCTTATCACACTTCCTACGCTGCAAATTTTAGCAGCACCACAATCGAAAAATAGCAAGGTGGTGTCATTACTTGATGCTCGCAGAGATGAAGTTTATGCCGCTGTTTATGACAAAGGAGGTGCATTGAAAACAGAAACCCATGCCCATATTTTAACAGCAAGTTCATTTGCTGATTTGGCAGCCGAGCAGGTTTCTTTTGTGGGTACTGGCGCCGAAAAAACCAAAGACCTACTGCCTTCAAACCCCAATTGGAAGTTTGTGTCAAGCCATCCATCTGCTACGGCAATGCCTGCATTGGCGTTTAAGGCTTTTGAAAAAAAGCAATTTGCAAACATCCACAGCTTTGCTCCAGCCTATTTAAAACCCGTTAGAATCACAGCATCTAAAAAAGATGCATTGGGGAGGCCTACGTAGTTATCTTTTAATTTTTAGGTAAAGTCCGTTTCTGTTATAGTCCAAGACTGCTTTGGTTTCTTTAAGAACATCAGCTCCAAGAATGCCATCAACAGCATTTACGTCCAGTTGTTCCAAAGCGTTATTCACACTTGTCATATCAAATAGGATGATTTCAAGTTCTCGCCCTTCCCACGTGCCTATTTCTAACACATTATCTTCGCTGTGGCGTGTTTCCATAGCTGTACTGCTGGCAGATGCAGCTTGCTGTTCGGCTTTGTTGGCATTGAGTTTAAAATGTGCTTCTTTATCCCATGCCACGCAAGTGTGTGAGGCGCCCGTATCTACAATAAAGTCTCCTGAAACTCCGTTGAGTACTGCCTTACATATATAATGACCAGAAGCTGCTTTTTTTAGTGGGACACGCACATAGCCTTTGTGCTTCAGTAAAGTAGATAAGCTGTATTTCATGATGTAAAGATACAGGCATTGGTGTATTTTTGCCCCATGTTGATTGATACGCACACACATCTCTACGTTTCTGAATTTGATGCTGACCGCCCTGACATGATAAAGCGTGCCTTGGATGCAGGCGTTGAGCAGTTTGTGCTACCTGCCATTGATTCTCAAACCACAGCTGTCATGCACAGCCTAAAGCATGACTATCCAAACAATATCCACCTTATGATGGGGCTGCATCCCACGCACGTTGGTGACAATCTTGAAGAAGAACTAGCACACGTACAACAACAGTTGGCAACACATTCGTTTGTTGCGGTAGGCGAAATAGGTATGGATTTGTATTGGGATAAGACCTACCAAAAGGAACAACAAGAAGCTTTTGCAAAACAAATAGCGTGGGCATTGGCTTATGATTTGCCCATAGTAATCCACTGCCGAGATGCTTTTGACGAAATTTTTGAAGTGTTAGAAGGGGTAGAAGATGCACGACTTCGGGGGATATTTCATTGCTTTACGGGTGATGCAAAACAGGCACAGCGCGCAATTGAATTTAATATGTTGTTGGGCATTGGCGGAGTAGTTACCTTTAAGAATAGCGGTCTTGCGCAGACGCTTGCAAACATCACAATGGAGCATATTGTACTGGAAACTGACGCCCCCTATTTGGCGCCAACACCCTTCCGCGGAAAGCGAAACGAGTCGTCCTATATTACTTATGTGGCTGAAAAAGTGGCCTTAATACATAATATAAGCCTTGCACAAGTCGCCAAACAGACTACGGAAAACGCAAAAAACTTGTTTGGGCTGTAAATTTTTTTAGGGTGTTTTTTTTTCGATATTTACACCCAATTAGAGAGGTGGCCGAGTGGTCGAAGGCGCACGCCTGGAAAGTGTGTATTCCGTTATCGCGGAATCGAGGGTTCGAATCCCTTCCTCTCTGCTGCTTATGTATATGTTTTTTTATATATTTAGCGAACATTAAAAAATAATATAATTTAGAAACCAAATACTCTTTAAATGAAACGTTTTTTTTCCCTTACCGTCTTATTGCTTTGCTTAATGGCATCTGCAACAACAGCTATTGCTCAGGAAACTGACTCACTCGCTGTTCAAGAAACAGAAGTAGCCAGCGAAGCCCCTGCTGAAATGGCACAAGAACAACCCCAAGAAGCTCCTAAAAAAGCGGGCTTTACTCAAGAACTTAAAAAGAGGTTTATTGAAGGTGGCCCTGGATTTATGGGCATTGTATTGCTGTGTTTAATCCTTGGCCTTGCCATTGCAATTGAACGCATCATTTTTTTAAACCTATCCACAACCAATACTGCAAAATTGACTGCTTCTGTTGAAGAAGCACTTGGCTCAGGTGGTGTTGAGGCAGCAAAAGAAGTTTGCCGCAACACTAAAGGACCTGTTGCTTCCATTTTCTACCAAGGCCTTGATCGTTCAAGCGAAGGTGTTGAAAATGCAGAAAAAGCAGTTGTCGCCTATGGTGGTGTGCAAATGGGTCAACTTGAAAAGAATGTATCTTGGATTTCACTATTTATTGCACTTGCTCCCATGCTTGGTTTTATGGGAACTGTAATTGGTATGATTCAGGCATTTGATAAAATTGAAGCTGCTGGAGATATGCAGCCTTCACTTGTAGCTGGTGGTATTAAAGTAGCACTTCTTACAACGGTATTTGGTCTGATTGTTGCCATTATCCTACAAATTTTTTACAACTACATCATTTCTAAAATTGACAGTATTGTAAATGATATGGAAGATGCGTCTATCACATTGATTGACCTTCTTGCAGCGAACCAAAAATAATTCATAAAACAACCTATTATGGATATTCAAAAAATTACCAAATATGTAGCGCTAGCGCTTGGTGTGATTGGCTTGATTTTGCAAGTTGTCATATTACGCAAAGGAGATGACGCTATTGAAATGGCTGGTTTAGCTGGAAATTTTTCTTCAGTTTCTCCCATGATAAACTTGGCGATAATCATACTTATTATAGTAGTACTGATTACGCTAGTCTCATCATTTGCGACGTTAGCTTCAAACCCTGCCAAACTTAAAAAAGCGGGTATTTCCATAGCTGCTTTTGCTGCTGTTGTTTTACTTTCTTTTCTGCTTTCAGAAGGTGTTGAGACACCAATGAAGGATGGAGAAGTATTGTCTGCCTCGGGCTCACGTTGGGTGGGAGCTGGACTACGTACCTTTTATATTTTAGCCGTAATTGCGGTGGGTACCATGCTCTATTCTGGCGTTAAGCGATTTTTTAAATAATACGTTATGGCAAAAAGATCTGCACCCGAAGTGAATGCAGGGTCCATGGCCGATATCGCATTCTTGCTACTGATTTTCTTTTTGGTAACGACTACGATTGAAACAGATTCTGGTTTGAACCGTAAGTTGCCACCAATGGAAGACGTTGTTGATCCACCTATTATCAAAGAACGTAACATATTTACGGTAGTGGTAAACAAAAACAACGACTTACTTGTTGAAGAAAAGCCTTTGGAGATTAGCGAGTTGCGCGAAGCTGCCGTAGCCTTCTTAGATAATGGCGGTGGTAAAGGCGAAGATGCCTGTAATTATTGTCAAGGCCCTCGTGATAAAGATTCATCTGACAATCCAGACAAAGCTGTGATTTCATTGAAAAACGACCGTGAAACAGACTATAAGGTATACATCGCAGTTCAAAACGAACTTGTGGCGGCCTATAATGTGCTCCGTAATCGAGAATTTGCGAGATTAAATCCTAATTTGGGATTGAGTTTTGTAGATGCGGATCGCAGGTATTCTGACCCTAGAACCTCGACTTCTGAAAAAGAAGCACTAAAGCCCAAGTTGGCTGAAGTAAAAGTGCTTTTCCCTCAGAAGCTATCTGAAGCCGAACCCTCTAAAACAAATTAATATGTCTAAGTTCAAGAAGAAAAAAGGCGGTGAGTTACCCGCAATTTCTACAGCATCTTTGCCAGATATTGTTTTTATGCTGTTGTTCTTTTTTATGGTTGCTACCGTAATGCGCGACAGTACGTTGATGGTTGCCAATACGCTTCCAGCAGCAGACCAAGTGCAAAAGCTAGATAAGAAAGATCGTGTAATGTATATCTATGCTGGAAAGCCTAGTGATCGTTACCAAGATAAATTTGGTACTCAACCCAAAATTCAGTTAAATGATAAGTTTGCCACTGTAGCAGATGTAGGTGCATTTATTCTTGCTGAGCGCGCATCAAAACGCCAAGAGCTTCAGAATGTACTTACCACTGCACTAAAAGTAGATGGTGAAACCAATATGGGTTTGATTACAGATATTAAACAAGAACTCAGAAAGGTTAATGCATTAAAGATAAACTACACCACGCGTAATGGTGATTATATGCAAAACCTAAAGTAGTCTTAACATTTTCAAACAAAACACCCTTCGGTTCGCAGTATTGTTGCGTGAAGGGTGTTTTTTTTTGGTTTATATTTAAGGAGTGAAACACATTTACTACATATTGTTTCTGATGGTTGTTGGTCCGCTAATTGCACAGGAGGATGCGCCTACATTTAGAGAAGACCAGCTTTATTTGAGTATTGCCTATCCCTATTTTTCAAATGCGCCAAATACTCTTATTCAAAACAAGCTTTCTTATGCTTTTTCTGTTGGTTTTGTACGCGATATGCCCATAAAAAAGCAGCGTAGTTTGGCAGTTGGCATTGGCTTGGGATATGACCAAGCCACCATATATAACAACAACTTGTTTACTTATGCTAGGAACAACATCAGTGCAACGGTAATTGAAGGCGGATATCAACAAAACTACTTGCGTATGCAGTCATTGGCTGTGCCTTTGGAGTTGCGTTGGCGTAATGCTACAGAAACCAAACATGCTTTTTGGCGTATACATACAGGAGTAAGCGTTCACTTTCCAATGCAGTTTAAATCATATAACAAAACGTCAACTGGACAGATAAACACAACCAAGCTTCCCTCAAAAGGAACGATTTTACGTTGGAATGTACATTTTGGCTTCAACACATGGAATATCAGTATCGCACATGACATGCAGCCTTGGGCTACTTTTGGCGCTTTAAACAGGGAATTTGATATGAATTTCACAAAAATTGGCTTGATTTTTTATATTTTATAATAGAATAATCAGTCAAAATTTCTTTTTCGACAGGAGTTATAAAAAACCATATCTTTACGGCCATAACAATTAAAACTATAACTATGAAATTTTTACTTCAAGTTATGCTGCTTTGTTTTTCAACAGCAGTTGTAGCCCAAACACAAATATCAGGTACAGTAGCCGACAACAATGGTCAGCCAGTTCCTGGAGCAAGTGTTGTCTTAGACAGTACAACCGGAACGGTAACTGACTTTGACGGTAATTTTACGTTAAATACTTCCCAAACACCTCCTTTCACCATTACGGTTTCGAGCGTTGGTTTGGAAACAAAATCAGTAACAGTATCATCTGCGGCCCAAGCCTTGAGCATTACGCTTGGTGCTTCTTCAACAGAACTTGATGAAATCGTCGTATCTGCATCACGTATTGCGCAACGCCTTTTTGAATCACCTGTAACTGTAGAGAAATTTAGCACGAGAGACATTCAAGCTACGCCTTCTGCAGATTACTTTAACGGTTTAGCTAACCTTAAATCGGTTAATGTATTAGAAGCAGGTCTTGTTTTTAGCCAGATTAGCCTTAGAGGTTTTACAGACATCTATAATGAGGGTCTTGTAACCTTAGTTGATGGAATGAACAACCAAGCGCCTGTATTCGGTTTTGGTGTAGGTAACTTAAT
>QXZR01000014.1 GCA_009886265.1 Flavobacteriaceae bacterium | reverse complement strand
GTCCCTTGCGACGTACAATCTTGCAGTCGGCGCTTCTTTTTTTAAGTGATGCTCTTACTTTCATATCTTAATATCTAAATGTGATGCGTGCCTTTGTTAAATCATAAGGCGACATCTCTAACTTTACTTTATCACCAGGTAGTAACTTTATATAGTGCATGCGCATCTTCCCAGAGATATGTGCCGTTACCACGTGACCGTTTTCCAACTCAACGCGAAACATCGCGTTGGAAAGCGCCTCAATGATTTGGCCATCTTGTTCTATAGCTGCTTGCTTTGCCATTAGTTTCCTGCTGTTTTATTTCGTTTACTTCCTGTTTTCATTAATCCATCATAATGACGGTTCAACAAATACGCATTGATTTGCTGAATGGTATCAATCGCAACACCTACCATAATTAGAAGGGAAGTTCCTCCGTAGAACAACGCCCATCCTTGTTGCATCCCAAACAAATGGAACACCACTGCTGGTAACACGGCCACCGCTGCCAAAAACAGCGAGCCCGGGAAGGTAATTTGCGACATAATGCGATCTAGGAAATCTGCCGTTTCCGTACCTGGACGAACACCAGGAACAAAACCACCACTTCGCTTTAGGTCATCAGCCATCTTATTGGTCGGAACCGTAATAGCTGTATAGAAATAGGTAAAGACAATAATCAAGACGGCAAACAATATGTTGTACCAAAGTCCGAATATGTCTGAAAAAGAAGCTTGTAACCATTGTCCCAGACCACTATCAGAACCCAAAAGGCTTCCCATAGATGAAGGAACAAACATCAATGCTTGTGCAAATATGATGGGCATTACACCAGAAGCGTTTAGCTTGAGTGGTATATACTGACGTGCACCAATTTGGTTTTTGTCAATGCCACCAGAAGCAGTTCTACGTGCATACTGTACAGGGATTTGACGTACCGCCATTACCAATAGGATACAAATGGCATTTATTCCAATCCATACCATGGTTTCTATTACGATAACAATGGGTCCTCCGTTGTTTTCGGTAACTCTTGAAACAAACTCTTGAGCAAAAGACATGGGTAATGTTGCTACAATACCTACCGTAATCAATAGTGAAATACCGTTTCCAATTCCTTTGTCGGTTATCTTCTCACCCAGCCACATCGCAAAGATGGTTCCTGTAACAAGAATGATAACAGAAGGTACCATAAAACCGAGTCCTTTTCCAAGAACAAAAGCAGACTCAGGAACACCAAGTGCACCCAGCGAGTATAAGTAAGCAGGCGCTTGGAATACACAAATACCAATGGTTAACCATCGTGTGATTTGATTGATTCTACGACGGCCACTTTCGCCTTCTTTTTGAAGTTTTTGCAGATAAGGAACAGCAATTCCCATAAGCTGCACTACAATAGAAGCAGAAATATAGGGCATGATACCCAATGCAAAAACAGACGCATTGGCAAATGCACCACCTGTAAACATGTTTAACACGCCAAGTAGTCCGCCACCGCTGGTTTTACTTGTTAGTTGAGAAAGTTGAACAGGGTCAATTCCGGGTAATACTACTTGAGCACCGATACGGTAAACTACAAGAAATCCAAGGGTAATCAAGATACGGTTCTTGAGTTCCTCTATTTTCCAAATATTCGCTAAGACCTCTATTAATCTTTTCATTTATTCAATCGTAATGGCTTCTCCTCCGGCTGCTTCTATAGCTGCCTTTGCAGTTGCAGTAAATTTGTGGGCGCTCACTTTGAGCTTGGCAGACAATGTACCACGACCTAAAATTTTAATCAAATCGTTTTTACCTACCAAACGCAATTGAATCATTGCTTCTTGGTCAACTTTCGTTTTGATTTTTTTAGCATCGGCTAATTCTTGGAGTTTATCCAAGTTGATACCTGCATATTCTTTTCTGTTGATGTTGGTAAAACCAAACTTAGGCACACGGCGTTGTAAGGGCATTTGTCCCCCTTCAAAACCAACTTTCTTGGAATAACCAGAACGAGATTTGGCTCCTTTGTGACCACGTGAAGCAGTACCACCAGTACCAGAACCTTGTCCTCTACCTAGACGTTTACTTGCGCCTTTAACCGAGCCTTTAGCAGGCTTTAAATTTCCTAATTCCATATTAAACGTTTTGGACAGTTACCAAATGTTTTATTTTATTAACCATACCCATAATGGTGGCTGTATCTTCATGTTCAACAACCTGACCAATCTTGTGTAAACCAAGAGCAGCAAGTGTGCGTTTCTGATCTTCAGGACGCTTGATGTTGCTCTTTACTTGTGTAACTTTAATCTTTGCCATGCTTATCCGTTAAAAACTTTATCAAGTGAAATGCCACGTTGCTTGGCAACTGTATTGGCATCGCGTAATTGTAACAATGCATCAAAGGTAGCCTTCACCACGTTATGTGGGTTTGAAGAGCCTTGAGATTTTGACAATACATTATGAACACCTACGGCCTCTAGTACGGCACGAACTGCACCACCTGCAATAACTCCAGTACCATCAGATGCTGGTTGAAGATAAACACGGGCTCCGCCGTATTTCCCTTTTTGCTGGTGTGGAAGTGTACCCTTGTTGATAGGGATACGTACCAAATTCTTTTTGGCATCTTCAACAGCTTTCGAGATGGCTTCAGCAACTTCTTTCGATTTTCCTAAACCTTGTCCAACAACACCGTTTTCGTCACCTACAACAACAATTGCGGAAAAGCCAAAGGCACGTCCTCCTTTTGTTACTTTGGTAACTCGTTGTACACCAACCAAACGATCTTTAAGATCTAGTCCGCCTGGTTTTACAAATTCTACGTTTTTATAATCTTGATACATACTTAAAATTTTAGTCCTGCTTCTCTTGCGCCGTCAGCTAGTGACTTTACACGTCCATGATATAAATATCCTCCACGGTCAAAACGAATAGAAGATATACCAGCAGCTAGTGCTTTTTCGCCGATAACCTTTCCTACTTCTTGCGCGAGTTCAATTTTTGTTCCACTATGCTTTTCAAATTCCTTATCGCGAGACGAGGCAGCCGCTAGGGTCACTCCTGTTTCATCGTTAACGATTTGCGCATAAATTTCTTTATTGCTTCTAAACACAGACATGCGAGGCATAGCAGCAGTACCAAGAACGGTGTCTCGGAAGCGCTTCTGAATGCGTTGTCTACGTTGGGTTTTTGTCATTTTCATATCCCTAATGCTTATGCAGATTTACCTGCTTTTCTTCTAATTTGTTCTCCTACAAACTTCACACCTTTTCCTTTGTAAGGTTCTGGCTTACGGAAACCGCGAATTTTCGCTGCAATCGTTCCAACCAATTGGTTGTCGTGTGAGCTGAGTTTGATGATGGGGTTTTTACCTTTTTCAGAAACAGTCTCAACCTTAACTTCGCTTGGAATTTCAAACACAATGTTGTGTGAAAAACCAAGTGCAAGATCAAGTTTTTGACCTTGGTTGCTGGCACGATACCCTACACCAACCAATTCTAATTCTTTTGTAAATCCAACAGAAACACCCGTAACCATATTGGCAACAAGCGCACGATATAACCCGTGCTTGGCTCTGTGAGGCTTGCTGTCCGAAGGACGTGAAACCACCAATTGACCATCTTCTTGAGCAATGCTAACATCGCTGTAAGGCAGTGTCAATTCACCTAGTTTACCTTTAACGGTAATCACACCAGGTTGGATGTCAACTGTGACGCCTTCTGGAACTACTATAGGATTATTACCAATTCTTGACATAATTCAAATTTTTATTAGTGAACGTAACAAATTACCTCACCACCTACGTTTTCTTTTTTCGCTTGTTTTCCAGTCATTACTCCGTGTGAAGTAGATACTATAGCAGTACCCAAACCATTTAATACACGAGGAATTTCCCCAGAAGAAGCATATTGACGCAAACCAGGCGTACTGATTCGCTGTAATTTTTTGATTACAGGTTCTTTGGTAAGACGGTCGTATTTTAAAGCAATTTTGATGCTTTTTTGAACGGTATCGTCTTCCACCTTATAACTAAGGATATAGCCTTGGTCAAATAAAATCTTTGTGATTTCTAGCTTCAGCTTTGAAGCAGGAATCGAAACCACGCGGTGACCAGCGCTGTTTGCGTTACGAACGCGTGTTAAATAATCTGCAATTGGATCTGTATTCATAATTCTTTTTGTTTACCAGCTCGCTTTTTTAACTCCCGGGATTAAACCTTTATTCGCCATTTCTCTGAACATAACACGAGAAAGACCAAACTGACGCATATATCCTTTCGGACGACCTGTAAGCTTGCAACGGTTGTGGCCGCGTACAGGAGATGCATTCTTAGGTAATTTTTGTAGCGCTTCATAATCACCAGCTGCTTTTAAGGCAGCACGCTTATCAGCATATTTAGCGGCTAGTTTTGCTCTTTTGACCTCACGGGCCTTCATTGATTCTTTTGCCATACTAGTTTTTCTTAAAGGGCATGCCCAATTCGTTTAACAATGATTTAGCTTCTTTATCGGTATTAGCCGACGTTACAAAGGTAATATCCATACCTGCAATCTTGTGCACCTTATCGATGTCGATTTCAGGAAAGATAATTTGTTCTTGGATACCCAAGTTATAGTTGCCACGGCCATCAAAACCATCAGCCTTAACACCTTGGAAGTCACGCACACGTGGAAGTGCCGCGGTAACCAAGCGATCAAAAAATTCGTACATTTTATCTCCGCGTAGGGTTACTTTTGCACCAATGGGCATTCCCTTACGAAGTTTGAATGTGGCAACATCTTTCTTAGAAAGCGTTGACAATGCTTTTTGACCTGAAATCATGGTCAGTTCATCAACTGCATGATCTACGAGTTTTTTGTCGGCAACTGCTGCCCCAACACCACGACTCAACACTATCTTTTCAAGTTCAGGAACTTGCATGATGTTGCTGTAACCGAATTCTTCAGTTAGTCGTGTCGTAATACGATCTTTATATTCCGTTTTAAGTCTAGGTATATAACTCATGTTAAATAGCTTCATTGGTTTTACGTGATACACGTACTTTCTTACCGTCTTCCATGCGATATCCGATTCGAGTAGTTTGCCCTTCTGCAGTCAACAAAGAGAGATTAGAAATAGCAATAGGTGCTTCTTTTTCTATAATTCCCCCTTGTGGGTTTTGTGCATTGGGTTTGGTGTGACGTTTTACAACATTCACGCCCGAAACAATCGCTTTATTTTTTTCGCGGATTAGCGTAACTATTTCGCCTTCCGTACCCTTGTGGTCTCCCGCAATGACACGAACTTTATCTCCGTTTTTAAATTTTATCTTACTCATAATTATAGTACTTCAGGAGCTAATGAGATTATTTTCATGAACTGTCGATCACGTAGCTCACGAGCGACAGGG
The DNA here is from genome assembly GCA_009886265.1 of Flavobacteriaceae bacterium. Lineage (GTDB taxonomy): Bacteria > Bacteroidota > Bacteroidia > Flavobacteriales > Flavobacteriaceae > UBA7446. Next base: position 13,878 of record QXZR01000014.1, on the reverse strand, counting down.
CCAAAAACACGCGTACCGCGCATTTCACCTTGTGCATCTAGTAAGACACATGCGTTTTCGTCAAATCGGATATATGACCCGTCTGGACGACGAATTTCTTTTTTGGTGCGCACAACAACCGCAGTAGATACCTGTCCTTTTTTAACAGATCCATTGGGTGTTGCTTCCTTAACCGTAACAACTATTTTGTCGCCAATAGAAGCGTAACGACGCTTTGTACCTCCCAACACACGGATGGTGAGTACTTCTTTGGCGCCAGTGTTGTCGGCTACTTTAAGTCTTGATTCTTGTTGTAACATTATTTAGCTCTTTCAATAATTTCAACCAAACGCCAGCACTTTGATGCGCTCATGGGGCGTGTTTCCATAATTTTTACCGTATCTCCGATGTTGCAATCGTTGGTTTCATCGTGAGCGACGTACTTCTTTGTTTTCAAGACAAATTTCCCATACATCGGGTGCTTAACGCGTTTTACTTCAGAAACAACAATAGACTTCTGCATTTTGTTGCTCGTTACAACGCCAATACGTTCTTTACGTAAATTTCTAGTTTCCATACTATGCTTGCTCTAAAGTTCTTTTTGTGAGTTCTGTTTTGATTCGTGCAATGGTTCTACGCTGCTTACGCAAAGAAAGTGGATTCTCTAGCGGCGATAATACATGAGTAGCACGTGCATTCTCATAGCTTTTTTGAAAAGCAGCTAGCTTTTCGTTTAGCTCCTCAACCGATGACTCATTAATTTCTGTTTGTTTCATAACTACTTCTTATGCTTCGTAATCGCGAGCGATAATAAACTTTGTTTTAACTGGTAATTTTTGAGCTGCTAATCGCAATGCTTCTTTCGCAACCTCAATAGGCACACCTGAAATCTCAAACATGATACGTCCAGGTTTGACAACAGCCACATAGTGATCTAATGCCCCTTTACCTTTACCCATACGAACCTCAAGTGGTTTTTTAGTGATGGGCTTATCTGGAAAAATCTTAATCCATAATTGTCCTTCACGTTTCATGTAACGTGTAGCAGCAATACGTGCAGCCTCAATTTGGCGTGACGTGATAAACTTGGAATCAAGTGCCTTGATACCATACATGCCATTGGATAATACATTTCCGCGTTGCGAAAGGCCTTTCATACGGCCTTTCTGCATTTTACGGTGTTTTGTTCTTTTTGGTTGTAACATGACCTAAAGTTTATTTTCTTCGGCGTGGACCACGTCCACCGCGTTTATCGTTTTTACCTTTGGCTGCATTCAAGCTCATTCCTACTAGAGGAGACAACTCGCGCTTGCCATATACTTCACCTTTCATAATCCATACTTTGATGCCCAATCTACCGTAAGTAGTATGCGCTTCAACCAAAGCATAATCAATATCTGCACGGAACGTAGACAAAGGAATACGGCCGTCTTTATAGCTTTCAGAACGTGCCATCTCAGCACCGTTCAAACGACCTGAAATTTGCACTTTAATACCTTCTGCATTCATACGCATTGCCGCCGCAATTGCCATTTTAATGGCACGACGATAAGAGATACGACTCTCTATCTGACGGGCAATACTTGCGCCTACCAGTTGAGCTTCCAACTCAGGACGCTTAATTTCAAAAATGTTCAACTGAACTTCTTTGTTAGTAATTTTTTTAAGCTCTTCTTTAAGCTTATCAACTTCTTGACCACCCTTACCAATGATGATACCCGGACGGGCTGTAGTAATGGTAATGGTAACCAACTTAAGCGTACGCTCAATGATTACACGAGAAACGCTTGCCTTAGCAAGACGGGCATGAACATAGCGGCGGATTTTATCATCCTCGGCTAGCTTATCTCCGTAGTCGTTTCCACCATACCAGTTGGATTCCCATCCACGGATGATGCCTAGTCTATTGCCAATTGGATTTGTCTTTTGTCCCATATTCGGTTTTAGCTTTGTGCGTTATCTTGTGCTCCCAACACCATGGTAACATGGTTGGAACGTTTTCTAATTCGGTGACCTCTTCCTTGTGGTGCTGGACGCAAACGCTTTAGCATTGCTCCGCTATCCACACGGATTTCTTTGATATAAAGACCTGCTTTTTCAATATCAGCGTCTTCGTTTTTAGCTTGCCAGTTTGCGATTGCAGACAACAAGAGTTTTTCAAGTCTTTTAGACGATTCCTTTGCGCTAAAACGCAGAACAGACAATGCCTTTTCTACTTCGTTTCCACGGATTAAATCTGCCATAAGACGCATTTTTCTCGGTGATGTAGGACAGTCATTAAGTTTAGCAAAAGCGACGTGCTTTCGGTCTTCTTTCAATTGTGCTGCCATTTCCTTTTTACGAACTCCCATAGCTTATTTTTTTCCCTTGTTTTTAGCTCCTGCGTGACCTCGGAATGAACGAGTAGGTGAAAATTCACCAAGCTTATGCCCTACCATGTTTTCAGTAACATAGACAGGTACAAACTGACGACCGTTGTGAACGGCAATGGTTTGTCCAACGAAATCTGGAATAATCATCGAGGCACGAGACCAAGTTTTAATTACAGATTTTTTTCCTGAAGCTACGTTAGCTTGAACTTTCTTAATCAAGCTGTAGTGTACGTAAGGTCCTTTTTTTAGTGATCGAGCCATCGTTTATTTTTTTCTACGTTCAATTATATACTTGTTTGACGCCTTGTTCTTGTTACGCGTTCTGTATCCTTTTGCAGGAATACCGTTGCGTGAACGTGGGTGACCCCCAGAGGCGCGTCCTTCACCACCACCCATGGGGTGATCGACAGGGTTCATCGCTACTGGACGTGTTCTTGGACGACGTCCTAGCCAACGACTACGACCCGCCTTACCAGAAACAACCAATTGGTGATCTGAATTGGAAACCGTACCGATAGTAGCCATACATGTGGTTAATATCATACGTGTTTCACCAGATGGTAATTTGATGGTTGCAAACCTACCGTCACGTGCCATTAACTGTGCAAAAGCACCAGCACTACGGGCAATGGTTGCACCTTGACCGGGACGAAGCTCGATACAAGAAATGATGGTACCTAATGGAATGTTTTCCAAAGGCATGGCATTTCCAATTTCGGGTTGCGCCTTTTCAGCAGAAACTACCTTTTGACCAACTTTAAGACCGCTTTGAGCAATGATGTATCGCTTCTCGCCGTCCTCGAATTGAATCAAGGCAATAAATGCAGATCGGTTTGGATCATATTCGATGGTTTTCACCGCTGCAGGTGCATCAAAGCGATCGCGTTTAAAATCGATTATACGGTAGCGTTTTTTGTGTCCACCACCAATGTAGCGGGACGTCATGCGTCCGCTGTTGTTACGACCGCCTGAACGTTTTTTCGGAGCAAGCAAGCTTTTCTCCGGCTTATCAGTGGTGATGGCGTCGTTTCCATTTACCACTCTACCGCGCTGTCCAGGTGTTATAGGTTTTAGTTTTCTAACTGACATATCCTATTTTATAAATTGCTATAAAAATCAATATTTTCTCCCGCCGCTACTTCCACAACTGCGCGTTTGGTAGCGTTGGTTTTTGAATGCTGTATACCATTTTTGGTATAACGTGAGCGTCTTTCAGGACCGTAATTAAGCGTGCGCACTTTTTCGACGGTAACACCGTAAGTTGCCTCAACTGCTTTTTTAATTTCAACCTTATTGGCTTTTGGATCAACCAAGAAAGTATAACGGTTTCTCAACTCACTCTCGCGAGTTGCCTTTTCGGTAATAACAGGTTTTAGTAAAATACGCATCGTTTGTTATTTACTCAGGTTAGCTTCAATGGCAGCAACGGCACTTTCTGCAAGTACCAAATGCTGGGCATTCATTATTTTGTATGTGTTCAACTCATCGTTTGTAAGCACCTCTGTTTTGGTAAGATTACGTCCAGACAAAAACACGTTTTTATTGGTTTCACCCAATACCCAAAGTGATTTTTTATCGGAAATACCAAGTGCACTAAGTGCTGCTTGAAACGATTTTGTTTTCGGTGCATCGAACTGAAAGTCTTCAACAACCGTAATATTTTTTTGCTGTGCCTTAAGGCTGAAAGCAGATTTGCGAGCCAAACGCTTAACGTTCTTATTCACTTTCTGATTATACGAGCGAACTCTAGGTCCGAATACACGTCCACCACCACGGAACAACGGGTTTTTGATGCTACCCGCACGGGCAGTACCTGTACCTTTTTGTTTCTTGATCTTGCGCGTACTACCCACAATCTCTGCACGTTCTTTGGCTTTGTGCGTTCCTTGACGTTGGTGCGCTAGGTATTGTTTTACATCTAAATACAAAGCATGTTCGTTTGGTTCAACACCAAAAATAGCTTTGTCTAGGGCAACAGTACGACCTGTTTCTTTTCCGTTAATATCAACTATAGCTACTTTCATTACTTACGAATTAAGATAAACGCATTCTTATGGCCAGGCACACAACCTTTAACCACTAATAGATTTTTCTCAGGAACTACTTGCAAAACTTTAAGGTTTTGAACTGTAACCTTTTCGTTCCCCATTTGACCTGCCATGCGCATTCCTTTGAATACACGAGCTGGGTATGAAGCTGCACCAATAGAACCAGGAGCTCTTAGACGGTTGTGTTGTCCGTGTGTGGCTTGACCAACTCCGGCAAAACCGTGACGTTTTACAACCCCTTGGAATCCTTTTCCTTTAGAAGTTCCTGTGATATCAACAAATTCGCCAGCAGCAAAGTGGTCAACTGTAATGGTATCACCAAGTTTGTGCTCCGCGTCGAAGCCTTGGAACTCAACAAGCTTACGCTTAGGCGAAGTACTTGCTTTTTTAAAGTGTCCGCTAGCGGCTTTGGTTACTTTACGGTCAGGCTTTTCATCAAAACCAAGTTGTAAAGCATCGTAGCCATCAACGCCTTTGGATCTAACTTGTGTAACAACACAAGGACCGGCCTCAATAACGGTACAGGGAAGGTTCTTCCCATTCTCGTCAAAGATGCTCGTCATACCAATTTTTCTTCCTATTAAACCAGACATAATCTGAATATTTACTCCCCAAAAAGGGTGTTATACTTTAATTTCTACTTCAACGCCACTAGGTAACTCAAGTTTCATCAAGGCGTCAATGGTCTTTGATGAAGAGCTGTAAATATCCAACAAGCGCTTATAAGAGCTCAATTGGAATTGTTCACGCGATTTTTTGTTTACGTGAGGTGAACGCAAAACGGTGAAAAGTTTTTTGTGTGTAGGTAGCGGAATAGGACCTGTTACTACCGCACCCGTAGACTTAACTGTTTTGACGATCTTCTCAGCAGAGCGATCTACCAAGTTATGGTCGTACGATTTAAGTTTTATTCTAATTTTCTGACTCATCGTTTATATTTTTAGCTCTGACCTGTTGCTGCCGCAATTACCTCAGATGAAATATTTTGTGGTGTTTGTTCATAGTGTGAAAATTCCATAGTGGAAGTTGCACGTCCAGATGAAAGTGTACGTAACGAGGTTACGTAACCAAACATTTCTGAAAGCGGGACAGTGGCTTTAACAACCTTTGAACCAGCACGGTCATCCATGCTAATTACTTGTCCGCGACGACGGTTGAGGTCACCTACAATATCACCCATGTTTTCCTCTGGAGTTAATACCTCCAGCTTCATGATAGGTTCCATAATAACGGCACCAGCAGCCTTCGCAGCTTGTTTGTAACCAATTTTTGCAGCTAACTCAAAAGACAATGAATCCGAATCCACAGGGTGGAAAGATCCGTCTTTAAGTGTAACCTTAATGGCATCTACTTCAAATCCAGCCAATGGACCATTAGACATGGCTTGCTTGAATCCTTTTTCTACAGATGGTATATATTCCTTAGGAACATTACCACCTTTAATTTTGTTTACAAACTCAAGACCTGATTTACCTTCTTCGGCTGGCTCAAGTGTAAATACAATATCGGCAAACTTACCACGTCCACCCGACTGCTTCTTGTACACCTCACGGTGATCTGTAGTAGCTGTAATGGCTTCTTTGTATTCAACCTGTGGTTGTCCTTGGTTTACATCAACCTTAAACTCACGTCTTAAACGGTCAACAATAATATCAAGGTGAAGCTCACCCATTCCAGAAATAATGGTTTGGCCAGAAGCCTCGTCCGTTTTTACTTGGAAAGTAGGATCTTCTTCCGCTAGTTTGGCCAATGCCATACCTAGTTTGTCCACATCTGCTTTGGTTTTAGGCTCTACCGCGATACCAATTACGGGATCAGGGAAGTCCATGCTTTCCAAAACAATAGGTGACTTTTCAGCAGAAAGTGTATCACCAGTTTTAATGTCTTTAAATCCAACAGCTGCACCAATATCTCCCGCTTCAATGTGGTCGATAGAGTTTTGCTTGTTCGCGTGCATCTGATAGATACGAGAAATACGTTCTTTGTTACCAGAACGATTGTTCAATACATAAGAACCTGCATCCAAACGACCAGAATAAGCACGGAAAAATGCCAAACGACCTACAAAAGGATCGGTAGCAATTTTAAAAGCCAAGGCCGAAAACGGATCGTTTACAGATGGCTTACGTGAGATTTGATCGCCAGTATCAGGGTCAGTACCTAAAATTGCCTCTTTGTCTTCTGGTGAAGGCAAATAACGACAAACGGCATCTAACAAAAATTGAACCCCTTTGTTTTTGAAGGCAGAACCACAAATCATGGGAATGATACTCATGTCTTGTGTCGCTGCGCGAAGGGCGTTGTGCACTTCGTCTTCAGAAATACTATCGGGATCTTCAAAATATTTTTCCAAAAGGTTGTCGTCATATTCTGCAACAGCTTCAATAAGCTCACCACGGAATTTTTCAACATCTTCCTTCATGTCTTCAGGAATGTCAACAACATCAAAAGTTGCGCCCATGTTTTCCTCATGCCAAATAATCGCACGATTCTTAACTAGGTCAACACATCCTCTAAAGTTATCTTCATCACCAATAGGCAATACAATAGGTACTGCATTTGACTTTAACATCTCACGAACCTGCTTACAAACATTCAAGAAGTTTGATCCTTGACGGTCCATCTTGTTCACAAAGCCCATACGTGGCACTTTGTAGTTGTCAGCCAAACGCCAGTTTGTTTCCGATTGTGGCTCAACACCATCAACAGCAGAAAACAAGAACACCAAGCCGTCTAGTACACGTAATGAACGGTTTACCTCAACGGTAAAGTCAACGTGTCCTGGGGTGTCAATAATATTAAAGTGATACGGTTTTGCACCATCAAGCGCCTTACCCTGATCTGTAGGGAATGTCCACTCACAAGTGGTCGCTGCAGAAGTAATGGTAATACCACGCTCTTGCTCTTGTTCCATCCAGTCCATTGTAGCGGCACCATCATGCACCTCTCCAATTTTGTGGCTAACACCAGTATAGTATAAAATACGCTCGGTGGTAGTGGTCTTTCCAGCGTCAATGTGCGCTGCAATCCCAATGTTACGTGTATATTTTAAATCTCTTGCCATAATTGAATATGCTACTGTTTGTTAAAATCTAAAGTGAGAAAATGCTTTGTTTGCTTCTGCCATCTTGTGGGTATCTGTACGTTTCTTAACGGCAGCACCTTCTTCTTTTTCAGCAGCTAGTATCTCGGCAGCTAACTTTTGTGCCATAGATTTTTCATTGCGTTTACGTGCATAGCTAATCAACCACTTCATAGCCATTGATATTTTTCTATCTGGACGTATTTGCATTGGAATTTGGAAGGTAGCACCTCCTACACGACGACTGCGAACCTCAACATGAGGCATCACATTAGATAATGCATCCTTCCAGTGTTGAAGTGCATCTTTTTCTTCGTCTTGTTTTTTTGAATCTACGATATCAATCGCATCGTAAAATATCTTGAATGCTACAGATTTTTTCCCACTCCACATTAGGTTGTTGACAAAACGCGTGACCAGTTGGTCATTAAATCGCGGGTCGGGAAGTAACGGGCGTTTTTTCGCCTTTCTTTTTCTCATATTCTGGGTTTGAGTGGTTCAAGCAAGCTTGAACGTCATGTTTTCCTATCGGGTCTAAACTATTTTTTTGGTCGTTTAGCACCATATTTAGAACGACGCTGTAAGCGGCCTTCTACACCAGCGGTGTCAAGTGCTCCACGAACAATGTGGTAGCGAACACCAGGTAAATCTTTTACACGACCTCCACGCACAAGCACTATCGAGTGCTCTTGCAGGTTGTGTCCTTCCCCTGGAATGTAGGCATTTACCTCATTTCCATTGGTCAGGCGCACCCTTGCCACTTTCCGCATAGCAGAATTAGGCTTTTTAGGTGTGGTGGTGTACACACGGGTACACACGCCTCTTCGCTGTGGACATGAATCCAAAGCTGCGGATTTACTCTTCTTTGCAAGGTCTTTGCGACCTTTCCGAACTAGTTGCGATATGGTTGGCATACGTTATACTTGCTTTAATCCTTTATTTAAAGGGCTGCAAATGTAGTATAATTTTCGTCTCTTTCAAATAAATTTTTAGCTGTTTTTATTTCTTCGTTAAACAACCGTGCAAAAGAAGGTATAATTATCCTAAAAAATCAGAATGTTAAAAGGAAGTGCTAAAATTCAATTTTCTGTATGTAATTTTGCGCCTATTGGGATGAAAATCGAAAACAACTTTTACGACCTATTTGCACAACTAAGGGATGCCAAACGTCCTTTTGTGCTCTATCGCCTACCCGATACCAACACACTTATCTGCATCCAGCAAGATGATAGCCGTCACCATATAACCGCATCGCTCAAAGAAGAAGGCTTTGTGTTTGCACCCTTTAAACGCACAAATCAATTTACCTACATACCAAACCATCACGTTGCGCAAGTTGTTATTCCTGAACCAAAAGCCAGAACCAACACGCCTACGGCAACTGACACAACTGCACAAAAAACATATTACAACGACTTGGTCGCTGATGCCATTACAGCTATAGGAAAAGGAGCAATTCAAAAAGTGGTGGTGTCACGGCTTCACAAGCAAGAATTCAAACAAAACATAGCGGAGTCTTTTGTACGTCTCCTAGATGCCTATCCCAATGCTATGGTTTATTATTGGTCGCACCCACAAACCGGCACATGGATGGGCGCCACTCCCGAAACACTACTAAACCTAGAGGGTGGCAAATGTAAAACCATGGCGCTAGCAGGAACATTGGCCCATGAGGATAACAAGCGCCCAAAATGGTCTTCCAAAGAAGTTGACGAGCAACAAATGGTCACTGATTTTATCAAGCAGCAACTGGAAATCTTGTATCCAAATGATGCCATCAAGCCTGCTGAAACCTACACCAAAAGAGCTGGAAATCTGTTACACCTTTGCGCTGATTTTGAATTTGGCATTAACGAAGTAGCCTTATTAGATCTTGTGCAATCACTACACCCTACACCTGCTGTTTCAGGTGTGCCTGTAACTAAAAGCCTGGAATTTATAAAGGCCTTTGAAACACATGACCGGAAGTACTACGCTGGCTTTCTAGGCCCAATAAACAAAGAGGCTGCACATATATATGTCAATTTACGCTGCGCGGCAGTAGAAAAATCACAACTTACCCTTTATGTTGGTGGCGGCATAACGTCAGAAAGTAACATTGCAGCAGAGTGGGAAGAAAGCCAATGCAAGGCCGAAACGCTGCTCAACGTCATATAATTCAAAGCCGTTAGTACACTCACATGCGGTTTTGTACTTTTGCATGGCTATGAAGTCCAATTCCCAATCAAAGCATTTACGCTACACAGAAATTCCGCTGCCACAAGCAGTGGTGTTTTATTGTGAGGAATACGGCATTGAGTACATTGTCATTTCTGCAGGTTCACGCAACGCCCCATTGACAAACGGCTTTGCTGAAAATCCATTTTTCAAGACATATAGTATTGTTGACGAACGCGCTGCCGCATTTTTTGCATTGGGTATGGCGCAACAACTCGACCGCCCGGTAGCAATTGTATGCACGTCTGGATCGGCGCTATTGAACTACTACCCAGCCGTAGCAGAGGCCTATTACAGTGGCACACCTCTTGTTATCCTGTCCGCAGATCGCATGCCGCACCGCATTGGCATTGGCGATGGACAAACCATAGAACAGCAAGGCGTTTTTGGACCGCATTTGTTAAGTTCCGCTGATTTACTGCCTGATGTTTCACATGCTACCGAAACCCTACTCAAAAGCAATAAACAGCCTTTTTTTACCAAAAAACCCAGCCAAAAAGAAGTGGCTAGCCTGCAAGAAAAGCATCAAGCACACAATATTGCAGCGCTGCAACGCGTGTTTGCATTGGTAAATCACAGCAAGGGACCGGTGCATTTAAACGTCCCAATAGAAGAACCCTTATACGGGACGACCACCACACCCATTGCTTTCCCAAAACGCAAAGCACAAGCTAGCACTAATCAAAAGGTAGACATCTCAACCCTGCAAACACTTTGGGGCAAGGCAAAAAGAAAAATGATTTTGGTGGGCGTATCAAAACCTGATGCCGAACTATCTTCTGTGCTTTCCAAATTACTGGAAGACCCTACTGTGGTGGTGCTGACCGAAAAGACCTCTAACTTTTCACACCCAAAAGCCATTGGCGCTATTGACTGCCTAATGGCACCCCTAGAGCTAGAACCCAAAAACCAAGCAGACCTACAACCCGACATACTGATTACTACTGGCGGTATGGTGGTGTCAAAAAAAATCAAATTTTTCCTGCGTGAGCACCAAGCAAAACACCACTTCCACTTAGGCAACACCGCAGCAAATGATACCTTCTTTTATTTAACTGAACACATTGATGCGCCGGCAGCAGCAACCTTAGACAGCTTGGAGATCGGACACAAGAGCAACTACCAATCAACTGTGCTATCACACTACAACAGATACCTACAAACAGCTGCGGGGTATTTGAAAAAGATACCCTTTTCAGACCTACGGGTTTTTGACATGCTTACCACTGCCCTACCCCAAAACACACATCTGCAAATCGCCAATAGTTCTCCGGTGCGTTACATGCAATTGTTTGATTTACCAACAGGAACAGAGGTGTTCTGCAACAGAGGAACCGCAGGCATAGATGGCAGTACGGCAACCGCTATGGGTGCCGCGCAAATAAACCCCAAGCAAACGGTGCTAATCACTGGCGATTTAAGCTTTTTTTATGACGTGAATGGCTTATGGAACAATTATATTCCTAGCGATGCGCGTATCCTTGTAATCAACAATCAGGGGGGTGGTATTTTTAGGATACTTCCGGGCGAAAAAGACACACCCAAATACGACACCTACTTTGAAACCATCCACAACCGCAGCGCCCGAAATGTGGCCAAAAGCTTTGGGCTGGGCTATAAGCGTGTTCAGACCAAGTGGGGATTAAAGCAAGCATTAAAATCATTTTTTAAGCCTAGTGCAAAAGCTAAAATTTTAGAAATTTGCACACCCAGAAAAATAAACAATGTGGTACTTTTAGATTACTTTAAGGCCATGGTTAAAAACGAATTAAATCAATAATTATGAGAACATGGGAAACCATCAAGACGTATAGCGACATCCGTTTCGAATTTTACGAGGGAATAGCAAAAATTACCATTGACAGAGAAAGCGTTTACAACGCATTTAGACCCGAGACCAACAACCAAATGTTGGAAGCTATGGATATATGCCGCGAGCGTGAGGATATTGATGTGGTGGTATTTACTGGAGCTGGAGAGAAGGCATTTTGCAGTGGCGGCGATCAAAACGTGAAGGGCGTTGGTGGCTATGTAGGCGAAGATGGCGTTCCACGTTTGAATGTCTTGGACTTACATAAAAAAATTCGAGAGATTCCCAAGCCTGTAGTTGCCATGGTAAACGGTTATGCTATTGGGGGCGGTCATGTACTGCATGTGGTTTGCGATTTAACCATTGCAAGTGAAAATGCCATTTTTGGGCAAACGGGCCCCAAGGTAGGTAGCTTTGACGGCGGCTTTGGATCCTCATATTTAGCGCGCCACGTAGGCCAGAAAAAGGCACGTGAAATTTGGTTTTTATGCCAGCAATACTCAGCGCAAGAAGCACTAGACATGGGTATGGTAAACAAGGTTGTTTCATTAGATAAGCTAGAAGACACCGTAGTGGATTGGTGTCAAATCATGCAACAACGCAGCCCATTGGCATTGCGTATGATTAAACGCTGTATGAACGCCGAGTTAGACGGGCAGCACGGCCTGATGCAACTTGCCGGTGATGCGACGCTTATGTACTACCTCATGGACGAAGCCCAAGAAGGTAAAAACGCCTTTTTAGAAAAGCGCAAGCCTAACTTTAAGCAATATCCTAAGTTCCCATAGTGTCAAAAAAATCCTTGTTTATGGTTTGGGTAGCTGCAGCACGACTGCGCACATTGCCCTTGTCGGTAGCGGGGATTGTTGTGGGCAATGCATTAGCCATCGGAAACGATGGGTTTTGCCCCTATGTTTTTGCGGGAACATTGCTCACAGCTGTTGTGTTTCAAATACTGTCCAATTTTGCCAATGACTACGGCGACGGACTAAAAGGAACCGATAACCACGAACGCATTGGACCCAAACGCGTATTACAACAAAACTTATTGTCGGCAAAAACCCTTTTTAAGGGCATCGTAATTACTGCGGTTATCGGATTTTTATTGGCAGCAGGCACCATTGCCATTGCCTTTGAAGTGGGCGAGCTAAAAAGCGTATTGGTATTTTTAGGATTGGCCGTGGTTGCTATCCTGGCTGCTTATAAATACACGGCTGGCAAAGGGGCCTATGGCTATCACGCCTTGGGCGACGTATTTGTATTTGCTTTTTTTGGACTGTTGGCTGTTGGTGGGTCGTATTACTTACAAACCAAACAATTAGACAATAGTATGTGGTGGTTCGCCATTGCCATTGGTGGGTTAAGCACTGGGGTTTTGAACCTAAACAACATGCGAGATATGCAAAATGACAGCGCAGTAGGTAAAAAAACCGTGGCCGCATTTTTGGGGCTTCAAGGAGCAAAAATCTATCACAGCATATTAGTACTAGGCAGTATCACAGCATTGACCGTTGGGCTGTTACACAATTGCAACGGATGGTTGGGGTATATTCCCTTAGTGGTAGTTATTCCTTTGGTGGTACAATTGGCATCAACGCTAAAAATAAAAACACACAAAGACTTTGACGCACTGCTTAAGCCGTTGGCGCTAACGACATTTGGCACAAGTATGTTATTGCTGGTAACGCAAATTTTATTGGCATGAAAGTAAGCTACCGTAAATATGTTTTAGACTTTAAGCAGCCCAGCGGGACTTCACGGGGGGTGCTAAGGCAAAAAGAGACGTTCTTTATTGAGATTCGCAACGGAGCACAATACGGCATTGGCGAATGTGGTTTGTTTCGTGGGTTAAGCAGCGACGATGTGCCCCATTTTGAGGAGCAACTCACAAAGGTCTGCGCTGCGTTGGAAAAGGGCGTGGATGCTACTTTGCTTTATGCTGATTTCCCTGCCATAAGCATGGGTGTGCAAATGGCTTTAACATCTTTTGCCGCTGATACACCATTTCATTTATATGACATTCCCTTTAGCAGTGGAGAACAGCCCATTTCCATAAACGGACTGGTGTGGATGGGAAGTATTGATTTTATGCGTCAGCAGGTTTTTGACAAAATTGAAGAGGGTTACGACTGCATCAAACTCAAAATTGGTGCTTTAGACTTTGAACTGGAATGCCAGTTGTTGGCTGAAATAAGAGCACGCTATTCGCCGGCAGAAGTTACCCTAAGAGTGGACGCCAACGGGGCATTTAGCCCTGAGGAAGCATTGCAAAAACTAGAGAGGCTTGCTCCCTTTGGATTGCACAGCATAGAGCAGCCTATAGCTGCTGGTCAGTTCGAGGCCATGAAAAAGCTATGTGTACAAACTCCC
>QXZR01000013.1 GCA_009886265.1 Flavobacteriaceae bacterium | reverse complement strand
CGAACCTGGATCTAAAGTTTAGGAAACTTCTATTCTATCCGTTGAACTACGAGGCTAATTGAATAAGACTAAATGCGCCAAAAAAGAAAAACTGCACCAAAACGAGGTGAAATGAAAAGACGCGGTCTTTAATTTTTACTTGTGTTTGATAAATCCATTGTATGGGAAAGGCAACCAAAAACCATCCAATATAATTAGACAAAGGAGCCGTAACATTCGCAAACTCCCAAAAATCAAACTTTGGGGCTACAGGCTCTATCACCAAATCGATGAGCACCATTAAAAATGCACCAAACACAGCCGCTTTAATGGCAGATGTATTAAAAAATATCGCAGCCACGGCACCTGTTATAAAAGTAAGCATGACCCAATTGGCACCTATCAGTAATGGTACGCCACCTACTTTTAAGCCCAAGTTATTGCCATAGGCATACTCTCCAAAAATAAGTCCGTAATTAACACCCAAAAACTCCACAGCGAAGCCCACAATAAAAGCAAAACCCGCAGCCAAAGCCACGCCCTTGTCCATTTGTGGTTGGTTGACAAATAGCATGATAAAGGTTACAAATAAGTTTATCGGCGTCGTTTCTAAAAATAACTCCCGATCTATAAACAAGATGCCGCAAAGCCCAGAAATATGGAACAACCAAATAAGCCCGACCGATATTTTAGTGGTACTTGTCACTGGAATTAGGTAATCTTTCATGGCGTTGGAATTAAATCGCTTACAATTTTTGCCGACAACAAACATAAGGGAATCCCTCCTCCTGGATGTACACTCCCCCCACAAAAATACATGTTTGAAATTTCACGAGAGAAATTTGGGTGTCGCAAAAAAGCAGCCATTTTATCATTTGATGAGGCACCATACAACGCACCCAAATAAGATTGGGTGCGTTGCTCAATAATATCAGGTGTCATCACCCACTCTTCTTCAATAAGTGGTGCAATGTCGGTATTGAGGTTACGGTTTAGTTTGGCAATTACCCATTCACGTAACTGTTGCGCCATAGCCGTCCAGTCTTGCCCTGTGTTATGAGGTGCATTGATCATCACAAACCAGTTTTCTTTGCCCGCTGGGGCATCGGCAGGCACGTCTTTGCTGGTGATGTTGACATAAACCGTAGGGTCTTGATAAAGCGTTTTGGTATTGAATATGGCAGCAAACTCTTCGTTATAATCATCAGAAAAAAAGATGTTGTGTAAGTCGAGTTGTGGAAAGGATTTCGAGATACCCCAATAAAAAATAACCGCAGCGCTTGAGCGCTCTTGTGAAAGGATTTTTTCGGGTTGTTTTTGGTTTGGAAGTAGCTTCCTGTACGTAGGCACTATGTCCATATTAGATACCACTAAATCAGCAGCATGCTTTTTCTCTTTTACACGAATGCCAACTGCCTTTTTATTTTCAATCAGGATTTCAGTCACAGGACTGCTTAAATGAAAGCTAACTCCCATGCGTTTGGCGAGTGCATATAACGAAGCACTGATATCGCCCATTCCCTTTTTGGGAATATAGGTGCCATAGTGCTGTTCCAGATGCTGCACCAAGGTCATCATACCAGGGGTTTTGTACGGATTTGAACCGTTATAAGTAGCAAAGCGATTGTAGAATTGTACCAAATGGGGTTCTTTGAGCTGAGCCGTATTCACACGGTTTAAGGTGGTGTCTATTTCAAATGAGAAATAATTGGCAATTCCTATGAGCGTTTCCTTGCGCAAATAGGTATGCCATTTGTGTAGGGAGTGTTCCAAAAATAAACTGCGGGTACGGTCAAATTTCTTTTTTGCTTTCGACAAATAACGTTTAAGGGTGTTGGCAGGAACAGCTAGTTTGTCTTCCACTTCCTCCACAAAGCGTTCTGTATCACCATAGGCTGTGAGACGTTTGCCATCTTCCCAAAAATAGCGGCAGGCCACTTCTTTTCGCGAATACTGGAAAAAATCAGTCGGGTTTTCATCGCAAAGTTCAAACAAGGCATCTACAAACTGTGGCATGGTAAATAAGGACGGGCCTGCATCAAAGCGGTAATCCCCAAGATTAAAGGTGGATAGCTTTCCGCCCACATAGTCATTGGCTTCAAAAACCTCAACGGCATAGCCTTTTTTTGCCAAACGGATGGCTGTTGCCAATCCGCCAACGCCAGCACCAATAACAATTGCTTTAGTCATCTTTCAAATGTAATGGACGCACGGCAAAGCGTGCAAATAAATCTTCTTTATACCAATTTCGTTTGCGTGTTTTTTTGACAATCGCAGCATGGTGGGTGCTTTTGTAGGCAAAGTCTTTTACTTCTGCCAAACTGTTCCACAAACTAAAGGTAGCCTGTTGTACCAAGGGCCACTCACCAACCCCTTTATACCACAACACCCCTTTGGCTTGCTGTATGGCTTTTGAAGCCGCAGGTACTTCCCGCCAAAATTCCAGTAAACGGCTAGGCCTAAGCGTAGCTCTGGTGATGATGCCTATTTTTTCGTCATCATGCAAGTCCCTTTTTTCAGCTACAAATGGGTTTGATTTTCCCCAAAGACCGTGACTTTGAAGGGTGTGCAATGAAAAATGTTTTTGGGAGGCTGATTTGGCTACATAGGTTTCCATTAGCGAGCTTGAATCTAAAAAAGCCGTGGCAGCTGCTTCAGACTCCCAAATGGTAAGCAGTGCATAGGTCGAAAAGTCAGGCCATAGGCTAAAGCCCAAACCGGCACCTGTACCAAGGGTTCTGAAAAACTGTATACCAGGTTGTTGTTGTAATTGTGGGATGGCGCGTTGCATTTGGGTGAATGCCCAAAACTTGTTTTTATCGTAAGAAAAAAAACTTAAAACCACCTGTTGCCCCATGTGTTAAAGATAGGGGGTAATTGTGAAATGTCAATTAACAATGCCTTAAAGTTTCAGTGTGGTTTAACTAACAAACTGTTTAAATAGAATTAAACTTCACATTAATTTCAATTAATACATGAAGTAGTTATTTGCTAAAACTATAATTATAATGAAAATCAATAAATTACTACTTACATTTTTGCTTGGCGGAATCATGCTGCAAGCACAAGAAAAAGAACAAAAAAAAGACTCTATTGTAGTTACATCGTTAGAGGAAGTTGTCGTTGATGGCTATTTTGGGAGTTTATCCAAAGCGCTAAAACAGCAAAAGAAAAACTTAAACATAACAAATGTTGTTACCGCTGACCAAGCAGGTAAATACCCAGACGACAATGTCGGCGAAGCACTTCGCAGAATCTCTGGTATAAGTGTTCAAAATGACCAAGGTGAAGCGCGTAATATCGTAATGCGTGGATTTGGTACGCAGTTGAACTCTGTAACTTTAAATGGCGATCGTTTGCCATCTGCCGAGGGTGACAATAGAAACGTTCAACTTGACCTTATACCAACAAATATGATTGAGGCGATTGTTGTGAAAAAATCATTAACACCTGATATGGAAGGAGACGCTATTGGTGGCTCTGTAAATTTAATTACACGTTCTAACCCTAACGAGTTTCGTGCATCACTTACTGTTGGTGGTGGTGGAAACCCAATTCGTAGCGGAGGAAGCAGTTCAAACTTTGCCGTTGTTGTTGCAGATAAACTATCTGACAAATTTAGCTACACCTTTAGTTCTACTGTCCAAACACGTGACTACGGTTCAGACAATGTTGAGTTTGCTTGGAACGACCCAGCAGATTGGACTGATGTTAACAAAGGTGAAATAGAAGAAATGGACATACGCAGGTATGATGTAAAGCGTACACGACGCTCTGCTTCATTAAATCTTGATTACAACATTGACGAAAACAATTATTTGTATTTTAAATCAATATATAACCACCGTGACGATTGGGAAAATCGTTTCCGTTGGAGAGCAATTTATGAAGACGAAGAACTTACGATTCGCAAACAAACAAAAGGAGGTATAGACAACGATGAAAATAACGCGCGTCGCTTAGAAGATCAACGATTAGAAAAATATACTTTAGGAGGTGAGCACCAAGCCGGAAACTTAGCTATCGATTGGAAAGTTTCTACAGCCAAAGCAAGCGAACACCGTCCTGATGAGCGTTACACACGTTACCAATATGATCCAGTACCTTATACTGCAAATGCAAACGGAACTCCTTGGGATATTTCTAACCTTGACCGTCCATACTTAAACTTCGCAGATGATTCTTGGAACACAGACAGCAGTTTTGAATACAAAAAAACAGAAGAGGCACAGAAGTACACAGATGAAAAAAACAATCAATTCAAAATCAACTTTGAATTGCCTTACGCGGAAGCTTCTACACTTAAGTTTGGTGCTGCATACAAAGACCAGTCTAAAATGCGTGACGACGTTTGGTATGAGCACGATATGGGTCTTGGGAACTTAAATACGGTTCCTTTATTTAATGCTAATGTTGATAGCTACGAGCCAGGAAGTAAATACGTGATGGGTAACTTCATGGATGCACGTTACTTAGGTGGTCTTACACTGGGTGGTGCAGATGGAGCTAATTTTGACAGCTATGTAATGGACGAATTTGCAGGTGCAAATTATTCAGCAGATGAAACCATTACGGCTGGATATGTCATGACAACGAATAAAATTGGTGATAACACTACAATAGTGGCAGGTGTTCGTATCGAAAAAACAGACCTGAGCTACATAGGTCAAATTTTTGACGAAGAAACCGGTGAAACCCCTGCTGATATTTCAGAAACTTCAGGTGGTAAAGATTATACTAATTTCTTACCAAGTATAAATATTAGATACGATTTCTCTAACGATTTAAACGTGACAATCGCTTACTCACGATCTTTAGCTAGACCTGATTACTATGACTTGGTACCATACCAATATTCAAATTCTGATGATTCGGAAGTTGAATTTGGAAATTCTGAACTTGAAGCCACGCTAGCAAACAGCTTCGATCTTATGGCTGAAAAATATATCGGAAATACGGGGATTATTTCGGGTGGTTTATTTTACAAGTCCATTGACAACTGGATTTACACCTACTCCACTGATGGGTACACTTATGCGGGTAATACAGACTATGAGTTTACACAAAAAAGAAATGGTAAAAGCGCAAGCGTTTTTGGGATTGAATTGGCTATTCAAAAAGAGCTAATCGATAACCTTAATGTAGCAGCTAACTACACTTTCACAGATTCTGAAACGGATAACGTTGAAGGCAGAAATGATGTACCCCTTGCCGGTGCCGTTGAGAACATGTACAATGTTTCGTTGGCTTATGAGACAGACAAATTTTTTGTGAGAGCGTCGTATAACTACGCTGGCGAGCAGCTTGATGAGCTAGGTGGAGACGCTTGGGAAGATCGTTACTATGACGAGCAAAAGTTCTTAGACCTTAACGCATCATACAATCTAACGGATAAAATTCGTTTATTTGCTGAAGCTAAAAACTTAACAAATCAACCCTTGCGTTACTACCAAGGAAGCAAAGAAAAAACGATGCAACTTGAGTACTACCAAATGAGCTGGAACTTAGGTCTTAAAATAGATTTATAATGAAATATATCACTGGAATCTTCACGCTTTTTGTGGGTTTCGCGGTAATGGCACAAGAGCGGACTTCGGTTCGCTCTTTTGCTTTTCCCCAAGTTGAAGCCACCCTAGAAACCGAAGCCGTTGTGTCTCATGACGATGCCGCTGACGACATCTGTATTTGGGAAAACCCCAACAACGCTGCAGCATCTATTGTGGTGGCTACAGATAAAAAATATGGACTTATCACCTACAATCTGCAAGGAAAAAAACTACACCAATATCCAGTGGGAAGGCCCAATAATGTGGCGCTTTTTTTGCCAAACAACATGCTCAAAAATGACCTGCCTCTGATTTGTGCATCTAATCGCACAAGAGAGACCATAACTTTTGCATTTCTCAACCCAGATGGAACACTGACACACATTCAAGACATTAAAGTGCCTTTGAAAGAAGTCTATGGCATTACCACCTATCTTGGCGAACAGCCTTATATTATTATCAGTACAAAGAAGGGAAAGGTATGGCAGTATCAAGTTGGGCTTAAAGAAAATAAGGCGCAAATTGCATTGGTCCGTAAGCTAAAATTTGGCAAAACCGTCGAAGGACTTGTGGTTGACCCAACCAATAAAAAATTATATGTCGC
>QXZR01000012.1 GCA_009886265.1 Flavobacteriaceae bacterium | reverse complement strand
CCCGTTATTTTGACATGTATATACATTGTATAGGTACTTTTTTATGATTTGACAAAATATAGCATCTTATTTGTTCAAACTAAAAACAATGAAAAAACTAATAATTAAAACTCTAGTAGCCTTTATGGTTTCTACTGTTGCTCTTGCACAGCAAGTAAGCGGAACAGTTACAGAAGCCGAATCGGGTGCTCCACTTCCAGGAGCAACGGTATTAGTAAAGGGTACTAATAACGGAACAACCACCGATTTCGATGGTGTTTTCCAACTCAATGGCGTTGCTGAAAACGCGATACTTGTTGTCTCATACATTGGATTCGAAAACCAAGAAATTACCGTTGGCAACAACACTAACATTTCTATTTCTTTAGCGACTTCATCAAATGCTTTAGATGAAATTGTTGTGATTGGCTACGGCTCTCAACGTAAGAAAGAAGTAACGGGAGCAGTTAGTGTTTTGGATGCCAAGTCAATTGAAAGACTCAACCCTGTTCGAGCAGAACAAGCCATTCAAGGGCAAGTGCCAGGAGTTAACATTACTTCGCAGTCTGGTTCACCTGGTAGCGGCTTCAACATCAGAATTCGAGGGATAACCACTAATGGTGATAATGCCCCTCTTATTTTGGTAGATGGCAACCGAATTGTAGATTTAAATGCCATAAACCCCAATGATATTGCTACAATAAATATCATAAAAGATGCTACGGCAGGGATTTATGGAGTACTAGCTGCAAACGGCGTAATTTTAATTACGACCAAATCGGGTGGCAAAAACACAGATTTATCATTCCAGTTAAGCTCATATGCAGGGCTTCAACAAACAACTAAAAAACTTGATTTGATGAATTCTTTTGATTTTTCTCAATATGTAAATGACGCTGCTGATAAGACAGAATATTTTGTTTACCCACAAACGGGCACCGATTGGCAAGATGAGGTTTTCGAAGAAGCCCTTATGTCTGAAGTAAATTTATCTGGATATGGCGGTGGCGAAAAATCTTCGTACTCTTTCGGGGTTTCGTACTTAGACCAAGATGGTATTGTTGGTGGTTCTAAAAACAACTATGAACGTATTACCGCAAGGTTAAATTACAAGTATAATGTTTTAGACAACCTTGAATTAAGCGCAAACGCACTTTATTTTGAAGCTACAAAGCAAAACTTACAAGAAGGCGGTATTGGCGCAGTGCTTTACAACGCTGTAAACCTTAACCCAACCATGCCAGTATATGACGCGGATGGCAATTTTGCTTTAGCAAATGACGTATCACAAATTGAACTTATCAATCCTGTTGCTCAGATTGCCAACACTTATAACACCTCACGTGCCTCACGGTGGTCAGGTATTTTTGGTTTAGAGTATACCTTTTGGAAAAACTTAACAGCAACTTCAAAGTTCAACTACAACCATGCCACTGTTCTTGAAGACATTTTTAGACCAGAACAAAATTACGGGAACGGTAAAGGAGCTAACATTATCGGTAATGAAGTAATTGATAATGGAGCAAATTATACCGATTGGATGTTGGATAACTTTTTGACATACGAGAATACGTTTAATGACACTCATAATTTGAAAGTTCTTTTAGGGTCGTCTTTGTATCAAACAGAAGGATTATTCTTTGGAAATACCGGGAGAACAACTGCGGGAACCAACCAGCTTAATCAAACCGTTTGGGATTCAGGTATGACTGTTGAACCACGCTTCAATGAAGCAGCACTAGCTAATGGAGCAGATTGGTTTGATGTCCGTCTTTCTTCCTTGTTTACACGCGTACAATATAGCTTTCAAGAGAAATATTTATTCTCTGCTGCATTAAGACGTGATGTGTCTTCTCGATTTTCAACAATCAACGGAAACAATGTCGGATATTTCCCGTCAGGCTCTGTGGGCTGGAATGTTTCTGAGGAATCATTTATGCAAAACATAGATTGGATTAACCAGTTTAAAATCCGTGGTAGTTATGGTATTATTGGAAATGACCGTAGTGTTTCTCCCTTTTCATACATAACAAGTCTTAACGGTCAAGCAACCGTTGACCCTGGAAAAGGGGTATCGGGTATAGACGATTTACTATACGGTTCTGCAGCAGGAACCCTTGGAAACATCAACCTTAAATGGGAAGAGCAAGAAACGGTTAACATTGGAGTAGACTTACGCATGTTTGATCAAAAGCTCATTATTACAGCAGATGCCTTCCGTAAAAAAACAAAAGACTTACTCTTAAGCCCACAAGCATCTGCCCTTACTGGGATTTCAGCTCCAGGCTCAGGAGTGCCATTTGTTAATGCAGGCACAGTGCAGAATCAAGGAATTGAACTTGCCCTTGGGTATTATGGTTCAGTTGGAGACGATTTTAATTACAACATCAACTACAACTTCACAACGATTGAAAACGAGGTAATTTCCTTAAACGGAAGAACCACGCCAGTTGGAGGAGAATATGGCGTTGGACTTGGAATTACAGATATCACGCGCATGGCACCAGGCTTTGCTTTAGGGCATTATTTTGGTTACAAAACGAATGGGATTTACCAAACTAAAGCAGAAATAGACCTATTAGACGCCGCATTTCTTGCTGCTAGTCCAGATGAAGATGGTATTTATCATGATGGAGCTGCTCCTGGAGATTTACGCTTTGTAGACACCAATGGAGATGGTGAGATCACGGACAAAGACCGCACCAATATTGGAGACCCTATTCCTGATTTTCAAATGGGGCTTAACCTTGGGTTTACTTATAAAAACTTTGATTTCAATGCCTATGCGTTTGCGTCACTCGGACATGAATTGGTCCGTGACTATGAGCGTAAGGATTTGTATGCGAATCGCGGCACTTATATGTTAGAAAGATGGCAAGGGTCTGGTACTAGTAATACTATTCCAAGGGCTGTTTCCGGAGCCAACATCAATACAGACGAATTTTCAGACTTTCACGTAGAAGACGCTTCTTTTTTACGTTTGCAAAACGTACAATTAGGGTATGATTTTACAAGTTTGTTGACTAATACAGGGTTAAAAAAATTCCGCGTATACGTTTCAGGGAATAACCTGTTTACCATCACAGATTACAATGGATATGACCCAGCTGCCAATTCAGGAGCGGCCTTAGGAGGTGGTATAGACAAGGGTTTTTATCCAGTTGCTAAAACATATTTACTAGGACTTAACATAGATTTTTAATCATGAAAAAATTAATAAACATTTTCTTATGTCTAACGCTAATTTCAGTAATTGGCTGTGACAACTTTGTCGAAATAGAGCCAGATGGCTCTAACGCTGACAATTATTTTAACTCAGAAGAAGAATATCAAGACGCACTTATTGGTGCTTACGACGTACTTCAAGGTACTTTTTGGAATACATTGACTGGCTTAGTAGCGTCTGATGATTATGCTGCCGGGGGCGATCCATTTAATTACGACCAGCCAACACTGCAAAACGTCAATCTTATGATTCACACACCAGATGATGAAAATCAATTGCGTGATATTTGGGGATTGATGTATGCTGGAATAAACCGCGCAAATTATGTGCTTGAAAACAAAGACAAA
This sequence comes from Flavobacteriaceae bacterium, assembly GCA_009886265.1. Classification (GTDB taxonomy): domain Bacteria; phylum Bacteroidota; class Bacteroidia; order Flavobacteriales; family Flavobacteriaceae; genus UBA7446. The sequence goes on along the minus strand of QXZR01000012.1, from coordinate 1,651 downwards.
ACAGACTTTGCTGGAAAGGACGGCATTATTGCAGAGGCTTATTTCCTGCGTGCTTATTTCACTTTTGAGTTGGTCAAGTTTTTTGGTAATGTTCCATTAAAAACGGAAGAGCTTGGAGGCGTTTTGCGTATTTCCGATGCCCGTATTTTGGCTGGTGATGAATTTGCTATGGAACGTGTTGATGATATTCCTTCGGCATATGAGCTCATCGCAGAAGATCTTAAGGATGCAATTCCTAACCTTCCTGCTAAACAAACATTACCGTATAAAGCAACAAAAGGAGCGGCTCAAGCACTATTAGGCAAATTATACTTATATCACGCTACTTATGATAATTCCAAATTTGCAGCAGCAGCTACAGAGTTAAATAAAGTTATTGCTGATGGACAATACAGCTTAACAACGGGTGACGATTTTGTAAGCATGTTTGAAATTGGTGGAGAAAATGGAACAGAGGCTGTTTTTGAAATTCAATATTCAAGCGTGATGGCAGCAAGTTGGTCTAACATAAATGGAAGTAACGGTAACTATTTTCCGAAGTTTAACGGACCACGTTCCCCTTACGATGACCCTGTTTTTGATGCAGGCTGGGGCTTTTGTCTTCCTAAAGTGGCGTTATACGAATTGTTCGATGCTGCTGACGCAAGACGCGATCTTACATTTTACGACTTACGCAACGACCAAGATAGATATAGTCAAGGAAGAGAAGACTCAGGCTTATTTAACAAAAAATATATGCCACGAGTTGATCCCAAACGTTCAGGCTCAGACCCTCTTAACTACGATAATAACATCCGCGCAATTCGTTATGCAGATGTATTGTTGATGGCGGCTGAGGCAGAAGCACAAAGCGGAGGTACGAACGCCGAAGATTACTTAAACCAAGTTCGCGCTCGAGCTTATGGCGATAACAGTAAGGACTACCAAGCCAGTGAAGGTGCTTTGTTAGAAGCTATCTACACAGAAAGACGTAAGGAATTGGCAGGAGAAGGACATCGCTTTTTCGATTTAGTTCGCACTAAAAAAGCGGCTGCAACCATTGACGGCTTTACTGAAAACAAAAATGAAATATTTCCCATTCCGCTAATTGAGTTAAAACTTGTATTAGCTGAAGAACGTTGGGGACAAAATCCAGGATATTAAACTAATTAAAAACAGAACAAAATGAAACTATTAAACAAAGGGATTTACATCCTATCACTACTTTTACTAAGCATTCCATTTGCTTGTACTGAAGAAGAAGACTTTAGCATTATTGCGGGTCTTGATTTTACCGTGGCAACACTTAATGCAGACGGTAACCAAACCGGCGTGGTACCTACCACTGTTCCAGGAGATGGACGTATTGTTTATACGGTTGACTTTGGAGATCCAGCTGTAAGCGATGACGCTGACGTTTTCATGACAAGCGGCCCAATGGTAACCTATTCATATCCAAAAGAAACGGCTACCTATACCATTAACGTAACGGCTTCCATTGACGGAAAAGAAGATGTTTCCATTACAAAAGAACATACAATAGTATTTTCGGTTAAAGACCCAGCTACTGCTGGATCTGGACTTCAAGGTACTTGGAAACTAGCTCCTGAAGCTGGCGCATTAGGAGTTGGTCCGAACAAAAACGATGTTTCTTGGTGGTCAAACGGTGCTG
>QXZR01000114.1 GCA_009886265.1 Flavobacteriaceae bacterium | reverse complement strand
GCCTCGTCTTTTGATTGCTTTGCCATAGATATGGCAGGGATTATTGCCCCCAATAAGTTACCTAAGTGCGGTGTTCCTGTGCTTTGAATTCCGGTGAGGATACGTGCCATAGCTATAGTGTGTGCACAAAAATAATGGATTTAAGCCATCAATCGCTATTTTTGACGACATGCTTTATATCCGCATCTTGCTTTTGTGGCTTTGGAATGCTTGGTTTTACATCCTTTCTACGGTTGCTATTACCCTGTGTTTTCCACTGCTATTAGTCTGCTTGCTACGAGAGAAATGGTATCGTGGCATTTATTTTTTAGCCCGTTATTTTTGGTCGCCATTTATTCTTTTTGGCATGGGTTTTATTCCACTTGTTCGCCACAAATCAAAAATTGATTACAATAAACAATACGTGTTTGTTGCCAATCATTTGAGCATGATTGACATCATGATGATTTTTATGACCATTAAAAAACCAGCTGTTTTTATAGGAAAGTCTGAGCTTGACCGCCTGCCGCTCTTTGCAACCATCTACAAAAGGGCTGCTATTTTGGTAGATCGCAACAGTGCTTCGAGCAGAAAAAGTGTGTACTATCAAGCCAAGCATAAAATTGAGATCGGCTTTAATATCATGCTCTACCCAGAAGGCCTAGTGCCTGAGCCAGAAGTGCTTTTAGCGCCCTTTAAAAATGGTGCTTTCAGTCTTGCGATTCAACATCAAATTCCCATAGTACCCATCACACTGCCCGATTGTAAGAAGCGTTTTCCGTTTCAGTTTTCATATAAATATTGGGTGGGTAAGCCAGGAATTGTCAGGGCAAATGTACATGCGCCCATTGAAACAGCGGGGATGACAAAAGATGACATGCCTGCACTAAAAGAAAAGGTACATCAGTTTATGAGTGATAAGCTAGTAGAAGAAGGGTATCGCTAGGATTATTCCGCTGAAGCAACGATGTCTTTGATCTTGCCTTCGATTTCTTCTGCAAGTTCTGGATTGTCATCCAAAAGCGTTTTTACTGCATCTCTACCCTGTCCGAGTTTGGTGTCGCCATAGCTAAACCAAGAGCCGCTCTTTTTGATAATTTCTGCCTCAACACCAATGTCTAGCAATTCGCCTATGCGAGAAATACCTTGTCCATACATGATGTCAAACTCAACCAATTTAAAGGGGGGTGCAACTTTATTCTTGACCACTTTAACACGTGTTTTGTTTCCTAAAACAGCGCCTGCGCTGTCTTTAATTTGCGTAGAACGACGAATGTCCAAGCGAACCGATGCGTAAAACTTCAATGCGTTTCCACCAGTCGTAGTTTCTGGGTTGCCAAACATGACCCCAATTTTTTCACGTAACTGGTTAATGAAAATAACGGTACACTTTGTTTTGCTGATGGATGCGGTTAGTTTTCGCAAAGCCTGTGACATTAGGCGTGCGTGCAGTCCCATTTTAGAATCGCCCATTTCACCTTCTATCTCGCTTTTTGGTGTAAGTGCTGCAACAGAGTCCACAACAACAATATCAACAGCCCCCGAACGAATCAAGTTATCGGCAATCTCCAAAGCTTGTTCCCCGTGATCGGGTTGTGAGATGATAAGATCATCGATTTGAACGCCAAGATTTTTGGCATAGTAGCGATCAAAAGCGTGTTCTGCATCAATAAATGCAGCAATCCCGCCTGCCTTTTGGCATTCGGCTATGGCGTGCAGAGTTAACGTTGTTTTACCCGATGATTCTGGTCCGTAAATCTCGACTACTCTCCCACGTGGATATCCTCCAACGCCAAGGGCAACGTCTAGACCAATAGAACCCGAAGAAATGGCTTCTATATTTTCTATTACGCTATCTCCCATTTTCATGACGGTGCCTTTGCCATAGGCTTTGTCAAGTTTGTCTAGCGTTAATTGTAATGCTTTTAATTTGGCTTCTTTTTCGTTACTCATGCTTGATTTTTTAGCGCTGATGCTAAAGTACAATTTTTCCTATTGTTTGGGTTTTTTCTGACGATATTTAATTTGATATCTTTGCCGCATAACCTTAATTCTGTATAGCATGCAACTGTACAATACATTAAGCGCTAAACAACGCGCTGCCCTAATCGACGAGGCGGGAGAGGAACGACTAACCTTATCCTTCTACGCCTACACACACATCGAACATCCGTCCGAATTTAGAGACCAACTATTTGTGAGCTGGGACGCCTTAGATGTTCTTGGAAGAATTTATGTGGCTCGCGAAGGAATCAATGCACAACTATCGGTCCCTGCACCACGTTTTGATGCGTTTAAAGACCATTTGGATGCCATCGCTTTTTTAAAAGACGTGCGTCTAAACATTGCAATCGAACAAGACAATAAGTCTTTTCTAAAACTTAAAATAAAAGTGCGTGATAAGATTGTTGCCGATGGCCTGAACGATGACTCCTTTGATGTGACAAACAAAGGCGTGCACCTCAACGCTGCGGAATTCAATTCGCTTACTAGTGCAGAGGACACCATTGTGGTGGACATGCGCAATCATTATGAAAGTGAAATTGGGCATTTTGAAGGCGCCATCACACCCGATGTGGACACCTTCCGGGATTCGTTGCCTATTATTGAAATGGACTTGTCCGAACACAAATCAGATAAAAATTTAGTGATGTATTGTACTGGTGGCATCCGCTGCGAAAAGGCCAGTGCTTATTTCAAACACAAAGGTTTTGAGCGCGTATACCAGCTCGAAGGCGGCATTATTGAATATGCGCGGCAAGTGAAAAATCAAGGGTTGGACAATAAGTTTATCGGCAAGAACTTTGTTTTTGACGAGCGCAGAAGTGAGGCTATCTCTGATGATGTAATTGCCACTTGTCACCAATGTGGCTCACCTTGTGACACCCATGTCAATTGTGCAAACGACGGCTGTCATTTGCTTTTTATCCAATGTCCATCGTGTGCTGAAAAACTTGATAATTGTTGTTCTGACAGCTGTGCGTCAGTCGTTGCCTTGCCCGAGGACAAACAAAGGGAGCTCAGAAAAGGCACACACAACAGCAATAAAATATTCAAAAAAGGGCGTGCCCATCACCTAAAAACTGTAAACCCATCGTGAAAAAAAGCGTCATACTTCTTGTTTTAGGTGTGTTGATGGGCAGCTGCGATACTTCTAGTGTCCTTATTTTTAATGAGCTGCCAAACAAGGGGTGGCCACAAGACCAGTGGAAAACATTTACGTATAAAAATCGCTTGGCCAATAACGAGGCTTCGCTATATTGGATACTACGCCACGACAATGACTATCCTTATGCAAACATTTTCTTTATCGCTGAGTTGACAACGCCCAAAGGCGTAACCCAATACGACACCCTTAATTATAGGTTGGCTAATGCCGATGGCAGTTGGTTGGGTGCTGGGATGTATCTGCACGAGCTAAGACTTGCATATGTGGAACGGTTCTTGTTTGAAGAGCCCGGAAACTATTTGTTTAGATTACGTCCTGCGGTTCGTCCTAATGACAGCATTGTTGCTGACAGCATGCTTGTAGGGCTTCACCAAATTGGGCTAGAAATAAGAACTTCGTCAAATGACTAAAAACACCAAATACCGCAAGTTTGTTCGATTTATTTGGATTGCCTTT
>QXZR01000113.1 GCA_009886265.1 Flavobacteriaceae bacterium | reverse complement strand
CCATTGATCGCTTTGATGCCCATTGGAACGAGACCGATTTGTTCCGAGCAGATTACATGGATGGCTATGATGACATTCGTATACAAAACATATCCTATGCCGTCGGAACCCTGCAGTCATACATTCACTATACCCTGACCCTTCCCAATGCTCAAACACGCTTAAAAATGAGCGGGAATTATATGCTGAATATTTGGGATGATAGCAGAAATTTGGTGCTACAAAAAAGGTTTTTGGTTACCCAACAAGCATCGGCAGTTGGGGTGCGTGTACAACGATCACAACGCATTGAAGACATTCAAACGCATCAAAGCGTACAGTTTGTGGTGAACTTAGATGGTCTAAACGTGCGGCTTCCTGAAAAACAAATAAAGCCGTTTATTGTACAAAACCAACGCTGGCAAACATGGCGTCAAGCAGGGAAATCAACCTACAACCTCAACAATCAACTACAATTTAACTACAACCCTGAAACAACTTTTGCTGCTGGGAATGAATATTTCTTTTTTGACACACAAGACATTCGCAGTGGAGGCGGTAATGTAGCGCGTGTGTTCCGTGAGGACTTATTCATTTCTGTTTTAAACCCACAATGGGTGCGCTCAGGCAGACCCTACACCTATGCACCTGACATAAACGGCGACTTCCGCATCAACACTTTTCAAGGAAGCAATCCAAATACCGAATCTGATTACAGCCGGGTGGTGTTTTCGCTTTTTGCAGAAGATTTCTTGTTTGACGGAGAACATTTTGTGGTTGGAGATTTTAATCAGCATATAATCAGCGATGAAAATAAACTAGCTTATAATCCCGACTCAGGTCGCTTTGAAGCCGAATTATTGTTAAAGCAAGGTATTTACAACTATAAGTTTGCAAGCGTAGACAGCGACGGAACACTTTACGAAAACCTTATTTCGGGTAATTATTGGCCTACAGAAAACGAGTATTGGGTGTTGATTTACTACAGACCCATAGGCGCACGCTGCGATGAATTAATTGGCATTGGCAACGCAAACGCAAAAGACATTGGCTTATAGAAAATTGTTTATATTTATCCTATGATACAGCAAGTTACACAAGGTATTCGCATTTCAGTAAATGCATTTTTTGAAGGGACCTACTTCAAAAACTACCGCTTGCACTATTCATTTGGCTATCGCATATCTATATCCAACCATGGTAAAGATACGGTTCAGCTCCAATCTAGACACTGGAAAATTTTTGACTCCCTAAAGCCCACAGCTATTGTTGATGGAGAAGGTGTAGTAGGAAAAAAACCAGTTATTAAACCTGGCCAGGTGTACAGTTATCAGTCGGGCTGCTTATTAAGCTCGCCTATTGGCGCCATGCAAGGACACTACGACATGATCAATTTAGCATCAACTAAAAAGTTTCGTGCCTATATTCCTAAGTTTGAGCTAAGCCCCGCGTTTGCGCTCAATTAACTATTAAATAAATTTTTATGAAAAACGGTTTTTTCTCAGCCCCAAGGCCGGTTAATGAGCCTGTTCTCGACTATAAAAAAAATAGTCCTGAACGCAAAGAAGTATTAGAAACATACACAACACTATACAATAGTAATATTGATGTGCCCCTTTACATAGGCAGTAAAAAAATAGTAACCAAGACCCGTGCAAAAATGGCACCGCCACACGACCACAAGCATACACTTGGCAGTTTTAGCATGGCAGAAGCTACACACGTAACCCAAGCCATTGACGCTGCACTAGCAGCCAGTCCAGATTGGGAAAACACCTCTTTTGAGCACCGTGCAGCTGTAATTCTTAAGGCAGCTGACCTCATCGTAGGACCATATCGAGCTAAGATTAATGCCTCGACCATGCTGGCGCAATCCAAAAATATCTTTCAAGCAGAAATTGACGCTGCCTGTGAATTTGCCGATTTTTTAAGGTTTAACGTTGCTTTTGCATCGGACATATATGCACAACAACCCATCCAAGGGGATGGTGTTATCAACCGGCTGGAATACAGACCGCTTGAAGGCTTTGTTTATGCCGTGACGCCATTTAACTTTACCGCCATTGCTGGCAATCTATGTGCAGCTCCTGTCCTTATGGGCAACGTTGTGGTTTGGAAGCCAAGCGATCATCAAATGTTTTCTGCCAAAATCATCATGGATATATTTGAAGAAGCTGGTGTACCCCCAGGTGTCATCAACCTGATTTCTGGAGATCCAGTTATGATTTCAAATATTGTATTGGACCACCCACAGTTTGCAGGACTGCATTTCACTGGATCCACAGAGGTGTTTAAACATTTATGGCAACAGATTGGAAACAAGCTTACGCATTATCGTAATTATCCCAGGATTGTTGGCGAAACAGGAGGTAAGGATTTTATTTTTGCCCACCATACTGCCGACATCCAAACTGTGGTGACTGCAATCACACGTGGTGGATATGAATTTCAAGGACAAAAGTGTTCAGCCGCATCACGTATATACCTCCCGGCCTCCATTGCTGATAAAATAATTGCTGGAGTAGTTGAAAACATCAAAAGCTTTTCAATTGGATCACCTGAAGACATGAACAACTTCATAACAGCTGTCATACACGAAAATTCTTTTGACAAACTGGCACATTATATTGAGCAGGCAAAAACAGACAAGGAGGTCGAAGTACTTGCCGGTGGTACTTATGAAAAAAGCAAGGGCTATTTTGTACATCCCACCTTACTCAAAACAACCAACCCACACTACACCACCATGGAAACAGAGCTGTTTGGACCTGTTGTCACGGTATATGTTTATGAAGATAAAGAATGGGAGAATACCTTGGAATTGGTAAACACTACCTCTGACTATGGGCTTACGGGTGCGATTATATCGCAAGACCGCCATTTTATTGAATACGCTTCTGGAAAGTTGCGCCATGCCGCTGGTAATTTCTACATCAACGACAAGCCCAGTGGAGCTGTTGTTGGTCAGCAACCCTTTGGAGGAAGCCGTGCATCTGGAACCAATGACAAGGCTGGTTCAGCGCTAAATCTATTGCGTTGGGTATCGCCAAGGTTGATAAAAGAAACGCTTGTTCCTGCCAAAGATTATCGCTATCCGTGTATGGAATAACGAATTTCTTGAAACGAACTATCCTCGAGGTAGAGCCGTAGAGGTATTTCGCCCGTTTCATTCTGGACTTAAGGCCAAAAGTCGAAATTCTATTATTTAGATTCCCATTTACATGGGAATGACAATTTCAACGGAAACCCCGACGCAGAGCATCGGGGAATTTTATGATTAAAGAGGTAAATGCACTACTTTCTTGGTGTCAAAAAAATCTTCTTTAAAGTGCGCAGCCAAATCATGGATTTTTGCTTTGGGATAAGGACTTAGTTCTTCTTTAAGGTTACCGCCTTTGAGGTAGAGAATTCCGTTTGAAAGTGCGTGTTTGCTTTTAGCTTTGATTTTGTGTTGTACCCAGGGCACAAAACGCTCCATGCGTGTAACAGCCCTACTGACCACAAAATCAAATGTCCCGGTGACATCTTCGGCGCGTTTGTGATAAGCTTTGACATTGTCAAGTGCTAAGGCGTCTGCAACAGCTTGCACTACTTTAATTTTTTTTCCAACAGAATCGACCAGTGTAAATTGTGTCTCTGGAAACATAATAGCAAGTGGAATTCCTGGAAAACCACCTCCCGTACCCACGTCTAACACGTTGGATTGAGGCTTAAATGTTAGCACTGTGGCAATACCCAACGAATGGAGTGCGTGACGGATATAGAAATGCGTCATGTCGGCGCGTGAAATAACATTTATTTGTTGATTCCACGAGTCGTAAAGCGGCTTGAGTTGCGCATACTGATTTAGCTGTTTTTCGCTTAACTCGGGAAAATATGTTTTGATTGTTGTATCCATAATTTTTACAAAAATAAGGAAGCTGTTAATTAAAATGTTGTGCTTGTTGTTTTATAGCGATTATCTTTGGCAAAAATTTTAATATGAGTCAAGCATTATCCGAACGCATTAAGAGTTTACCAGCATCAGCTACTTTGGCTATGGCAGCCAAGGCACGTGAGCTAAAAAACGAAGGTAAAGATATCATTGGATTGAGCTTAGGAGAGCCTGATTTTAATACACCCGATTTTATCAAAGAGGCTGCCATTGAAGCCATCAATGCCGATTATAACAGCTACACGCCTGTTGACGGATATGTAGAACTCAAAGAAGCCATTTGTGAAAAGTTTAAACGTGATAATGGCCTTGACTATGCACCAAACCAAATTGTAGTATCAACAGGGGCAAAGCAATCTATTGCCAATGCCGTTCAAGTGCTCATCAACCCAGGCGATGACGTGCTTTTGGTAGCCCCATATTGGGTAAGCTACTCAGCTATTGTCATTCTTGCTGAAGGAAATCCAATAGAGATTCGTTCTGACATCGAAACCGATTTTAAAATAACTCCCGCCCAATTGGAAGCGGCCATCACGCCCAAAACCAAATTGGTAATGCTTAACTCGCCCAACAACCCCAGTGGATCGATGTACAGCAAGGAAGAGTACGAAGCCCTGGCTAAAGTGTTGGAAAAACACCCCAACATCTACGTGCTTTCAGATGAAATTTACGAACACATCAACTATGATAATGCAACGCCGTTTAGCTTTGCTGCTATTCCAAGCATGTTCGACAGAACCATTACGGTCAACGGCTTAGCAAAAGCTTTTGCCATGACAGGTTGGAGAATAGGCTATTTGGGTGGTCCTGCATGGTTGGCAAAAGCCTGTACTAAAATGCAAGGGCAGGTGACTAGCGGAACAAACTGCATTGCACAACGCGCCGCCATCACGGCTGTCCGTGCTTCTGTGGGTAAGATCAAATACATGGTAGATGAGTTTGATTTTCGACGTAAGCGCATCATAGAACTCGTTGAGGACATTGAAGGGTTTAAAGTAAATGTGCCAAAAGGTGCTTTTTATATTTTCCCTGATGTCTCGTCATTCTTTGGAAAGAAATTAAACGGTACGTTGATTGAAAACGCCTCTGACTTTGCCATGTACCTTTTGGAAGAAGCCCATGTAGCAACCGTAACTGGCGATGCCTTTGGATGTCCAAACAACATTCGCATTTCTTATGCTGCCTCTCTAGAAGAAATTGAAGAGGCCATCAGGCGTATTAAGGTAGCGGTATCCTAATGATTACGCCAGTAGTAGGGCGTAAAGAGTATTAAAACGGTAAACAATTCTAGCCTTCCCAGAAGCATAAGCAAGGAACACCAGTACTTCCCAAAGTCGGGTAGTGAAGAAAATGTACTTGCAGGGCCTACGTCACCCAAACCTGGCCCAACGTTACCCAGCGAACTTGCAGCAGCTCCAATGGCCGTGGTAAAATCCAAACCAAGGGTACTTAGCACACCTGCTCCGATGATAAAAAGAATCATGTAGAGAATAAAGAATGCCAGCACATTGTAAACAATAGACTGTTCAATAGTAACCTTATTCATCCTAACCATCAGGATGGCATTGGGGTGTAGGGCACGTTTGAATTCCAAGAAACCATTTTTAAGGAGTATCAAGTGACGCATGACTTTTACCCCACCAGATGTCGATCCCGTCGATCCACCTAAAAACATCAACCCAAAAAACAACATGGTAACAAAGGGTGTCCACGCAGTGAAATCTGCAGTTACCAGTCCTGTTGTGGTTATTACAGCAACTACTTGAAACAGGGCATGGCGAAAGGATTGCTCCCAAACTGCAAACATACTGGCATCAGCAGTTGCATAGTATCCTTGACGCAGAATAGATGCCATCACAATAAATGCAAAAACTGCAATAAACCCCGTGTACCAGCTAAACTCCGTATCGGCAAAAACACGTTTAAATTTTCCTTTAATAGCGTAGTAAAGCAACACAAAATTACTTCCCGCCAAAATCATAAAAAAAATGGTTATGTATTGAATTTGCGGCATGTGGTTCCAAAATCCAATACTTGTATTTTTGGTAGAAAATCCTCCAGAAGCCATGGTACTCATGGCGTGATTAATGGCATCAAAAAGAGGCATACCAGAAACGAAAAGCAACAAAGCATTTGCAAGGGTCAGACCTACGTAAATAAGCCATAATCGCTTGGCCGTATCGCTAATTCGTGGGTGTAGTTTGTCTCCTCCCAAAACAGGTGCTTCAGCACTAAAAAGCTGCATACCACCAATGCCGAGTAACGGCAGTATGGCAATGGCTAAAACAATGATACCCATACCACCCATCCAATGGGTCAGGGAGCGCCAAAGCATGATGCTTCTTGGCAAAGCTTCAATATCATCTAAAATGGTAGCACCAGTCGCTGTGTAGCCAGACATGGTTTCAAAAAAAGCATCTGTAAAGGATGCAATTGTAGCAGTAAACAAATAGGGAAACATGCCAAACACAACCATGGTCAACCATCCAAAAGCAACAATGACATAGCCTTGGCGTTTTTTAATTTCCTTGCGATGATTTAATGTTAGACCAAGCGCCAAACCGCCAACAATAACATTGAGCGCTAAAGCCTTTAGCAATCCAGTTGTGATGCCGTCATTTTGCAGATAACTATATAGCGTGGTAATCCCCATAAAAATGGCATTGAACAGCAACAGCAGCCCTAAAATATGCACGATAAGCTTGAGATTGAATCCCTTCATGACCTACAAGAAAAGTTGTTCTACCCGCCTGATGGATTGCGGCAAGCAGCAAACCAAAACAAGATCGCTTTCTTCAATAACAAAGTCGCCAAGTGCAATTACACCTGCGCCATTTCGTATCACACCACCAATAGTAGCTGTTTTTGGGAAGTCTAAATCTTTAATCGCCTTGCCAATTACCTTGGCGGTTGGCTTTACTTTGAACTCCACAATTTCGGCATCCATATTATTGAGCTTAGCCAAATCGACAACTTCTCCCCTTCTAATGTATCGAAAAATAGTATTTGCCGTTAACATTTTTTTATTGACAAGCGTATCCACTCCAATGGATTTGGTCAAATCAAAATAGTCCATGTTTTCAATGAGTGCGATGATTTTAGGCACTTGCTTGGATTTTGCCATCAAACAAGACATAATATTGGTTTCAGCATCGTTGGTTACCCCTAAAAAGGCATCCATTTCGTCTAGATTTTCTTCGAGCAGCAGCTCAACATTACGTCCATCACCATGAATAATAAGGGTGTCGGGCAGGCGCTCTGCCATGTCAATGGCGCGTTCTTTGTCAAGCTCAATGAGCTTAACTTTTATGCCACGCTTGCACAAATCTTCAGCTGTTTTAAGACCTACACGACCTCCGCCCAAAATCATCACATTTTTGATTTTATTTTTGACTTCGCCCGTAAGGCTATATAATTCTGAAACCCCTTGTGGCAGGGTTGTAAAGTATACCTGATCCCCTTTTTCAAAACAGGTATCCCCTCTTGGAATAACGGTGTTATGTGACTCAATACGTTTTATGGCAATCGGCATAAAGTGAACCCCAGGGAATACAGCAGCGGCCTCACGAACCGTTTTTCCAACAAATGGCGCATCGTCTTCTAATGTGGTACCCATCATGGTGAGTGCGCCGTCTTCAAATTCGTGGCTGTTTTCAAAAGCGGATTGGTGGATAAGCAATTGTATTTCTTCAGCCGCTAATTCTTCAGGTGAAACCAATTCGTCTATTCCCAAAGATTTAAAATCAACGTCGTTCTTGTATTTTTCAAAATCAATATCGGTAACACGCGCTATGGTTTGCTTGCAACCCAGCTGTTTGGCCAACAAACAGCACATAAGGTTGGTTGTTTCTGAGGACGTAACGGCAATCATCATGTCTGCTTGGTCTACGCCAGCAAGTTTGAGTGTCGCCAATGCAGAAGGGTCTCCCTTAACTGCACGGAGGTCTAGGTTGTTATCGGCATAGTTTAGCAGTTCCTTATCGGCATCAATAAGGGTAATATCCTGTGCCTCAAACGAAAGTAATTTGGCTAAGTGAAATCCGATATCGCTAGCGCCAGCGATGGCAATATTCATCTTTGAAAGAAATTATAAGTGCAAATATAGGAAGTTTCTGTTCGGTATAAATAAAGAATTTCTTGAAACGAACTATCCTCGAGGCAGCGCCGTAGCAGTATTTCGCTCGTTTCATTTTGCCCTTTAAGGGGCAAAAACCGCAATTCTATAATTTAGATTCCCGAATACTCGGGAATGACATTTTCAAAGGAAACCCCGAGGTAGCGCCTCGAGGAATTCTTTTCGATTAAAAACAGCTTCGATAGATAATAGCTACATTTGCCAAATATGAGTAAAAATGTGACCCCCTACGGTGATTCTGATCTTTCAAAAAAAGAGCAAGTGACCCTGATGTTTGACCGTATTGCACAAAAATACGACAACCTTAATCGCGTGCTTTCCCTTGGCCTGGATAAGGGATGGCGCAAGCGGCTTATCAAGCTTGTTCGAGAGCAAAAAGCAGTAGATGTCTTAGATGTTGCTACTGGCACAGGCGATGTTGCCATAGCCTTGAGTAAGATTCCTAACCTAAAGATTGATGCAGCTGACCTTTCCACGCAAATGCTGGCGGTGCAAGACAAGCAGCTCGAGAAGCTCCAACTGAAAGACCGCATAAAACTTCACGTTGCCGATGCAGAAAAGTTGCCTTTTGACACACAATTTGATGCGGTAACGGTAGCATTCGGGATTCGAAACTTTGCCAATTTGGAGAAAGGCTTAGGCGAAATGTATCGTGTACTTAGACCTGACGGCTGCCTGTATATTTTAGAAACCTCAAAGCCAAAAAAATTCCCAATGCGTCAAGCGCATTATATCATGTCAAGAATACTAATTCCTTCGATGGGTAAACTATTTGCCGAAGACAAGGGTGCTTATGCCTATCTAGGTGAATCTGCAGCCCACTTCCCCGATGGCGAAGAGATGTGCAATAAATTACTGGAAATTGGGTTTTCTAAAGTAACAAACAAGCCCTTAACAGGAGGTGTAGTTACTTTATACAATGCTCAAAAATGAACCTGCGACATTCATTATTTCTTTTTGTTATTTCTTTTTGTTCGGTAGTCCCGCTACACGGGCAAATTGATAAGATAGAAAACCTAAAAGAAGACGATTCAAAAAGAATTCGTTTTGGTTATTATTTGGGGCTAAATGCCATTGGTGCCAAAATGGAATATAAACCAACTTATGTAAGTACCCCATTTCGCATTTCTGTAAAACCAAAGCCGAGTTTTGATGTGGGCCTTTTGGCAGATTATAGAGTCAATGAATTTTTAAATATTCGTTTTCATCCAGGAGTAGCTTTTGTTGAACGCGAAATTAAGTTTCCTTTTTCTGAAAAGGATCCTCGTTTTACAAAACCACTTATTGAGCGTATTGTGAAGTCTAATTATGTGCGTTTCCCAGTAGGTATTAAATTAAATACACGCCGCATTCGCAATGCACGTCCTTTTGTAATGGGCAGTGTTTCATACAACATGAATATTACGAGTGAGGAAACAAATTCAGAGGACAATACTTCAGGAACCTTTAGAATGAAACGAGATGTATATGCATGGGAATTTGCTATCGGTACTGATGCTGTCTCTTATAC
>QXZR01000112.1 GCA_009886265.1 Flavobacteriaceae bacterium | reverse complement strand
CAACAGACAAACTATTGAAGCCTTTTTGGAAAAAGGAGTGTGGAAAATAGGAATTCTTTATTTATCCAAAATGCGTCTCATAATACTCCTCACGTGCATCTTTATCCATACCAGCAGTAGCCTCCATAAAACGGTTTCGGTCTGCTCTGGTTTTAAACACCCAAACGCAAAAGGAATCTTTACTGTGGTAAATGGCTTTGAGCTCGTCGTCTATGGCACAAAGTGCTTCAGGGGTTTGTGTAGGTATACATATCATAAATGTTGATTTAGTAGGCTTAGGGTCTTTGCTGTTGCTCCTTGATTTGTGCGTACATAATTTTTGTTAGTACTGCCTTTTTCTTCTCTTAGGGCATCATTTTCTTGGAGTATTGAAAGCTGTTTGCTACAGGCATCAGCAGTAGCTACGGAAATAACGCCACCCAAGGCAATCAAGTCTTTGGCCTCGGGAAACGTATCGTAATTTTTTCCAATGACAATCGGCACCCCCTCAGCAGCGGGTTCCAAAATATTGTGCAGTCCGGAAGTGCCCATACCACCACCCACATAGGCCAGCGAGGCATAGGGATAGCTGCGTCCCAGCATACCTACCGTATCCAACACCAATACTGGGCAGCCATCAAATGTGGCCTCCTCGTTTTGCGTATAGCGCAGACTTCCTTTTGGCAACTGTGCCATCAAGTGGTTTAGTTTTGCTTCGTGCATTTCGTGTGGGGCAATCAACCAACACCAATCTTTTGGAGTTTGCCTAATCGCCTCTAGTAATAGCGCCTCGTCCTCGGGCCAAGTGCTGCCCGCTACGATACATTTACGCGCACCAACAAAAGTGTCCATAAACGCAAGCGGTTCTTTGGCTGCGCCTACACGGTCAAAACGCGTATCGCCTGACACACTCACTTGTTGCACTCCAATGCTTTGCAACAGCTTGAGCGAAGCTTCGTTTTGAACAAACAAATGGGCAAACTCACGGAGTAGTTTGCGTTGGCTGTTGCCCCATGGCTTAAAAAAGCGTTGGTTTTGACGAAACAAGCCCGAAATTAAATACAGCGGCACTTCTTTACGTTGAAGTTCTCGAATAAGATTTGGCCAAAATTCGTACTTCACCAACAATGCCATGACTGGATTGACCAGCGCAACAAAACGTTTAACATCCGCTTTGGTATCCCAAGGCAGGTAGGTAACAAGGTCGGCAATGCCATGGTTTTTACGCACCTCATAACCCGATGGCGAGAAAAAAGTAACCAAATAGAAGTATTCAGGGTGATTGTTTTTTAATGCGGTCAGCACGGGCAGTCCTTGTTCGTATTCGCCCAGCGAAGCACAGTGCATCCACACCACTTTTTTATTTTGTGGAATGCCTTTGAGTTGTGTCCATAATGCTTTGCGCCCAGCCACAAAAGCCTTGGTTTTAGTAGACTTGGCAACCACTGGTGTCATGGCTTTGGCTACAGATACAGCAAGAGAATATAAAAAAGGCATGGCTCAAAGATACTTATTTCGCCAACAGGCGTTAGTTTTTTGTAATTTTGTCCTACTAAAAAATTGCAATGCGTAAAATCCAAATGGTCGATTTGCAGACCCAGTACCAATTCATCAAACCCCAAGTTGATGCGGGCATGCAAGAAGTACTCTCTTCTGCTCAATTTATAAA
Organism: Flavobacteriaceae bacterium; assembly: GCA_009886265.1. Lineage (GTDB taxonomy): Bacteria > Bacteroidota > Bacteroidia > Flavobacteriales > Flavobacteriaceae > UBA7446. Next base: position 25,971 of record QXZR01000112.1, on the reverse strand, counting down.
CGGCCCTGCTGTTAGGAATTTCCAAGCCGATCTTGAGGCCTATCTCGGAGTGAAGCACGTAATTCCATGTGCCAATGGAACCGATGCACTCCAGGTTGCCATGATGGGATTGGGGCTTAAACCTGGCGATGAGGTTATCACGGCCGATTTTACTTTTGCTGCAACTGTGGAGGTCATTGCCTTGTTGGGACTCACCCCAGTATTGGTTGACGTGTTACCTGATACTTTTAATATTGATCCGGATGCCATTGAAAAAGCAATTACTCCCAATACCAAAGCCATCGTGCCGGTACACCTTTTTGGGCAAGTAGCCGATATGGATCGCATCATGGATATTGCGCAAAAACACAACTTATTTGTGATTGAGGACAACGCACAAGGCATAGGCGCTACACATACCGATGCCGCAGGAACCAAAGTAAAAACGGGTGGTATTGGCCATGTGGGTTCTACTTCTTTTTTTCCTTCTAAAAATTTAGGCTGCTATGGCGATGGCGGTGCCATTTTCACCAATGACGATGACCTGGCACATACCATTCGTGGGGTTGTCAATCATGGGATGTATAAACGTTACCACCACGATGTGGTTGGCGTAAACTCTCGCCTTGATAGCCTTCAAGCTGTGGTGCTAAATGAAAAGCTAAAGCTTTTGGATTTTTATAACGAATGCCGCAAGTGTGCTGCTATCCGTTATTCACAATTGCTACAAGATCACCCAAACATTGAAACGCCCGTAACTTCAGGCGATTGCGATTCACATGTGTATCACCAGTATACACTGAAAATAGTGGGTGCAGACCGAGATGCCTTGGTGCAACACCTCCAACAAAACGACATCCCTTGTGGGGTGTATTATCCAATCCCTTTACACTTGCAAAAGGCCTATGTGGATACACGTTATAAAGAAGCAGATTTTACAGTCACCAACCAGTTGATTGATGAGGTTGTTTCCCTGCCCATGCACAGTGAGTTAGACGAGGATCAAATACAGTTTATCTGTAAAACCATATTGGCGTTTTTGGATTAATCCAATACAGCGGACTGTACTTCGGCTTCGCGATCTATTTTTTTGACCAATCCTTGCAGTACTTTGCCCGGACCGTATTCTGTGAACAAACTGGCGCCATCTTCACGCATTTGCTGAATGGTTTGTGTCCACTTTACGGGGCCCGTAAGTTGTGCGATTAAATTTTCTTTGATTAGACCGGCATCTTGTGTGGGCGCAGCGGTTACATTTTGGTAAATGGGACAGCTTGGCGTATTGAAGTGGGTTTCCAAAATGGCTTTTGCCAATTCTTCTTGTGCAGGTTCCATAAGCGGAGAGTGAAAAGCACCACCCACAGGTAGTAGCAGTGCGCGTTTGGCACCTTTTTCTTTTAGTACTTCACAAGCGGCTTCTACTGCAGCAAAAGCACCCGAAATAACCAATTGCCCTGGACAGTTATAATTGGCTGCCACTACAATACCGTCCATGTCTTGACACACTTGCTCCACCTCATCGTCTGCCAATGCCAATACGGCTGCCATGGTACCTTTGGTGACATCACACGCTGCTTGCATGGCTTGTGCCCGTTTAGACACTAGCGAAAGCCCGTCTTCAAAAGACAAAGCACCGCAAGCGGTAAGGGCAGAAAATTCGCCCAAAGAATGACCTGCTGCCATATCGGGATTTGATTTTTTTGCCAGTTCATAGCTGATGACGGAATGCAGAAAAATAGCAGGCTGGGTTACCTTGGTCTCTCTTAATGCCTCGGCATCACCATCAAACATGATGTCTGTAATTGAAAAGCCCAAAAGCGCATTTGCGCTGTTAAATCTTTCTTGTGCTAGTGGGTGTTGGTCGAATAGGTCTTTGCCCATTCCAACAAATTGGGCACCTTGCCCTGGAAACATTGCTACATTCATGCTTTAATTTTTTCGTAACGGATAAAAGAAAAAGCGTGTTGGTGCTTTTCATCTGCATCGCGGTTTTCGCGCCAAACCTCACGCCATTTGGTAGGATCAATTTCGGGGAAAAAGGTATCGGCTTCAAAATCGGCATGAACCCGCGTGAGTTCAATGCTGTCTGCATAAGCTAAACCTTGCCTGTAAATCTCACCACCACCAATAATAAAGGGTTGCTCGTCTTCTTGCGCTAGCGCCAAAGCAGCTTCCAAGGAGTGCACAATATGTGCGTCGTCGGCTGTGTAATCTTTTTGTCTGGTGATTACCACATTGGTGCGGTTAGGCAGTGCTTTGGGCATGGATTCAAAGGTCTTTCTGCCCATGATGACGTGGTGTCCTTTGGTTAAATTTTTAAAACGCTTTAGGTCGTCAGACAGATGCCAGATGAGTTTGTTGTCTTTGCCGAGCGCATTGTTTTCTGCGGCAGCAGCAATCATGGTGATGTTCGTTTTCTGATTTTCACGTTCCCATTCGGCACTTGCTTTTAGTGCAGCTTCTTTATCCATATTGCGTTTTAATTTTTCGACTTTAAGCGCCTGCTTTTCTAGCAGAAATTCCATTTGTTGTGTTTCCCAAGCGTTGCCCATAAATGAATAAAACACATAAACACGCAAAAAGTGAATGATCAGTAGCGCACCCAAAAGGGTGGCTAAGGCAAACGACCATTTGGTGTTAAAGGGCATAAATTCAGCCTTATATTCAAAAGCTAAGTTGGCTATCAATGCGAAAAAAATGAGAAAAAGTGATGCCAGTAAATGCCTGTGAAACCATGTTTTTTGGGCTATGCGTTCTTGCGCATATTCAACTAGCGAGAGCTGTTGTGGGTCTATGGCTGATGAAGGTTTTCTTTTTCGAAACATAAGATGAAAATTAAACAGCGACAGCGCCCTTAATTCCAGGATGCGGGTCGTAATTCAAGACTTCAATGTCTTCGTATTTAAAATCAAAAAGGTCGCTGATGTTTGGGTTAAGTTTTAGGGTGGGTAGTGGTTTAGGATCTCTGCTTAGTTGAAGTTCAACTTGGTCAAAATGATTGGTATATATGTGTGCATCGCCAAGCGTATGGATAAATTCTCCTGCTTCAAACCCGCAAACTTGTGCCATCATTTCAGTGAGGAGGGCATAGGATGCGATATTAAACGGTACGCCCAAGAAAATATCTGCACTTCGTTGGTATAACTGACATGACAGCTTGCCGTCTGCTACATAAAATTGAAAAAAAGCGTGACATGGCGGCAGGGCAGCCTTTCCATTGGCAACATTTTCAGAAAAACTTTTTGAGGTATCTGGCAGTACGCTAGGGTTCCACGCAGAAATTAACATACGTCGGCTGTTGGGGTTGGTTTTTAGCGTTTCGATAACTTGTTTGAGCTGATCGACATTCTCGCTGTTCCAGTTGCGCCATTGGTGGCCGTATACGGGACCCAAGTCGCCATTTTCATCAGCCCATTCGTTCCATATACGTACGCCGTTCTCGGTGAGATAGGCCGTGTTGGTATCTCCTTTGATAAACCAAAGCAGTTCGTGGATAACCGACTTCAGGTGTATTTTTTTGGTTGTTACAAGGGGAAATCCCTCTGATAAGTCAAAGCGCATTTGATGGCCAAAAACACTTCTGGTACCTGTCCCTGTTCTGTCTCCTTTAACAGCTCCGTCGTTGCGTGCACGTCGAACCAAATCTAAATACTGCTGCATTGTTTCTTTTTTGTAAAATTAAAAGCTAGATCAAAATATCTCGCATTATAATAAATAGTTTTTCAAAAGGTTTTCAACTATTATCCCAACAGTGCGCCTACAAGCGTAGCAGATAGTAATGAAGCAATAGTTCCACCCAGAACAGCACGAAAACCAAATTTAGAAAGGACCTTTCGCTGGTTAGGCGCTAGTCCGCCAATCCCTCCAATTTGAATACCAATTGATGCAAAATTGGCAAACCCACATAACATATAGGTTGCCATCACAATAGATTTTTGGCTGCTGAAATGAATTTCATTGGCCACATTTTTTAGTTCGGCTAGCTGAATATAACCCACAAATTCACTTGCCGCGAGTTTGATGCCCAGCAGCTGCCCCATGGGCAATAAATCGTCCCAAGGCACACCAATAAGCCACATGATTGGCGCAAATAAAGTGCCCAAGATGGCTTCTATGGAAAGCGCATCATAAGAAGACCAATTTGCAACCCACCCATTTAGATTGGTAAGTTCTCCAAATTCAAATAGTATCCCATTTGCCATGGCAATTAAAGCTACAAAAACCAGTAGCATACCACCGATATTGGCAGCGAGCTTAACTCCTTGTAGTGTGCCGTTAGCAATAGCATCTAGCATATTGCTGCCCACTTCTTGCGTGGATACTTTTGTGTTTTTGTCAATAGATTCTGTTTGGGGGAATAGCATTTTTGCGACAACAATGGCACCGGGAGCAGCCATAACGGAAGCTGCGAGCAGGTGTTTGGCAAACGCCAGACGTAATACAGGATCGTCGCCACCCAAAAAACCGATGTAGGCCGCTAAAACGCCTCCGGCTACTGTGGCCATTCCGCCCACCATAACCAACAGCATTTCGGATCGATTCATCTTGGGTAGATAAGCCTTAATAAGCAGCGGCGCTTCTGTTTGCCCTAGAAATATGTTTCCTATTACGGAGAGGCTTTCTGCCCCTGAAATATTGAGAAGCTTTGCCGTTCCCTTGGCTAATATTTTTACCAAAAACTGCAATACACCAAGGTAAAACAACAATGAGGTGAGTGCAGCAAAGAAGACGATTGTGGGGAGTATTTGGAATACAAATATGAAGCCGTAAGTGTCTGCATTCATCAGGTCACCAAACAAAAACACGCTACCTGCAGCGGTAAAGTCTAAAATACTTACGAATATTTTCCCAACCGCATTAAAGATGCTTTGCACCCAACTTAATTTGAGGATGCTCAACGCCAACACAAATTGCAGCAATAAACCAAAACCCACGGTTTTCCAATTGATGGCTTTTCGGTTTGAACTACATAAATATGCAATCAGTAGCAGTGCTACAATTCCACCAATTGCTTGTATGGTACCGAGTAATGTTATGCCTTCATGCGCTGCAATGGGCTGCTGGGCTAAACGCGACAATGTCATTCTTTAGTTTTGTTTGAACGTTTAGAAATTTCATCCCTTAAACGGGCAGCCAGTTCATAATCTTCTTTTTTAACCGCTTTTTTAATGGCGTTCTCAAGTTCTTGATTAGAGAGGTCAGTATAATTTATTTCATCAGACAATTCATCGCCCAGCGTTCCTTGGGCGGGTAGTTCTCCTTTTTCAAAAACAACCCCAGCTTTATCCAACACACTTTCGTGGGTGTAAATGGGTGCCTTGAATCGCAATGCCAAAGACACAGCGTCAGAAGTTCTGGAGTCGATAATCTCTTCGATTTTATCGCGTTCACAAATAAGACTTGAGTAAAAAACGCCATCTACTAGTTTGGTGATAATCACCCGCTTGATGGCAATGTCAAATCGGTATGCAAAATTCTTAAAAAGATCGTGTGTAAAGGGTCGTTGCGGCTTTATGTCTTTGTCCAAATTAACAGCAATAGATTGGGCTTCAAATTCTCCAATGACTACGGGGAGCTTGCGATTTCCGTCAACTTCATCCAATATCATGGCATATGCACCACTTTGATTTTGGCTGTAGGTAATGCGGTTTACGCGAAGTTGAATAAGGCTCATGATTAAGCGAGTTCTTTATGTGCCCTAAAATACAAAATTGGGTATTACGATTGCGCTTTAAACGCTTTAAGTTTTTCCGTCAATACAGGAACCACTTCAAATGCATCTCCCACAATGCCGTAATCGGCAGCTTTAAAGAAAGGCGCCTCTGGATCATTGTTGATAACAACCTTTACTTTTGAAGCATTTACACCTGCCAAATGCTGAATGGCCCCCGATATGCCAATGGCAATATAGAGGTTTGTGGAAACGGGCTTACCCGTTTGTCCCACGTGCTCATCGTGAGAACGCCAGCCCATATCTGATACTGGCTTAGAACATGCTGTGGCAGCATCCAATACTTCTGCCAGATCTTCGACCAAATGCCAGTGTTCAGGCCCTTTTAAGCCCCTACCACCAGAAACAACTACGTCGGCGTCAGCTATGGTAGCCTTTCCGGTTTCTTTGCTTATAGACAACTGCTTTAAATGCGAAGCTGCATGTTCGACAGTTCCATTTTCAACAACACAATCAACCGCTTGCTCAACCGTGCCAAAAGCATTGTTTCCAACGCCAATGATGTTAACCTCGGCTGTTAATGTGGTGTTTGCAAAGGCCTTATTGGTAAATGCTGTTCTTCTAACCGTTAGAGGCTGTTGTTCGTGTGGCAACGCCACTACATTGGGTGCATAAGCAGCGTCTGTATTTGCTGCAACTAGCGGCGCTAAAAACTTGGCATCGGCACTGCTACCTAAAATAATATGTGTGGCACCAAGGCTATTAATATAATGCGTTAACACACTGGCGTAGACATGCGCGTCAAATTGCTGCGGTACATTGGTGACATTGAATACTTTTGAAACCCCAAACTGCCCCAATTCTTGGGCATTATCAGCATTAAAGCTAACGGCGACACAATCTTTGTTAAGCTCACCAGCCAATGCAGCTCCATAGGATGCAATTTCGGCTGCATTGCGTTTGAGTTTGTTGTTTTCAGATTCGGCAAATAGAAGGATAGACATAATGTTGGGTTAAATAACGTTAGCTTCTTTGTGTAATAATTCAATCAATTGGTCGATGTCATCAGCAGGTACTAGTTTGACAGCTGCTTTTGGCGCAGGTTTTTCAAACAGCACATCTTTGGTGGTGTTTTCCGAGCCTTTTGGGCTAAGCACTTCAAAGGGTTTTTGTCGTGCTTGCATGATGCCACGCATGTTGGGAATTTTGAGGTCAGATTCTTCAACAAGGCCTTTTTGTCCGCCAATAACCATCGGCAGGCTGCCTTTTAGTTTTTCACGTCCCCCATCAATTTCGCGTTCAGCAACAGCGTTGTTGCCATCAACTTCCAAACCAACGCAGTTGGGTACAAAAGCAATATCTAACAGTGCAGCTAGCATTCCGGGCACCATGGCGCCGTTGTAATCAATAGACTCACGTCCAGCTATGATAAGGTCATAGGGATTTTCAGCTACAAATGCGGCCAATTCTTTGGCAACGGCCATGCCATCTATCGCAGGAGTATCTATTCGAAAAGCTTTGTCGGCTCCTATGGCCAAACACTTGCGAAGCGTAGGGTCTGCTGGTGCTGTGCCCACATGAATGACATGAACTTGTGCGCCTTGTTTTTCTTTAAACCAAATGGCACGGGTGAGACCAAATTCATCGTTGGGATTGATTACAAACTGCACTCCGTTGGTGTCAAATTGTGTATCGTTTTCAACGAAGTTTATTTTCGACGTAGTGTCGGGAACATGGCTGATGCAAACGAGTATGTTCATAGATTTAGAATTTAGTTCAAATGTATAAAAAAATACTATGCACGCATAATAAATAGAAGTCTTTTGCTTTAAGGTATTTTATTGCTACTTTTGCGCCTCTTAAAACATCTATGAGGACCATTCAATTTAGAGAAGCAATATGTGAAGCAATGTCGGAGGAAATGCGCCAAGACGAGAGCATATATTTAATGGGTGAGGAAGTTGCAGAGTACAACGGAGCTTATAAGGCTTCAAAAGGTATGTTGGATGAGTTTGGTGAAAAACGTGTAATTGATACCCCAATTTCCGAACTTGGATTTGCAGGTATAGGCGTTGGTTCTACCATGACAGGCAACAGACCCATCATCGAATTTATGACATTTAACTTTGCGCTAGTTGGCATTGATCAAATCATAAACAACGCTGCAAAAATTCGTCAAATGTCTGGCGGGCAGTTTCCATGTCCGATTGTATTTCGCGGGCCAACCGGTTCGGCAGGTCAGTTAGCCGCAACCCACTCACAGGCTTTTGAGAGTTGGTATGCCAACTGTCCAGGTCTTAAAGTAATCGTACCTGCAAACCCATATGATGCCAAAGGCTTGTTGAAGGCTGCCATTAGAGATAATGATCCTGTTATTTTTATGGAGTCAGAACAAATGTATGGCGACAAGGGTGAAGTGCCAGAAGGGGAGTATGTATTGCCTATTGGCGTTGCAGAAGTAAAACAACAAGGGGATGATGTTACCATCGTTTCTTTCGGAAAAATTTTAAAAGAAGCACAAAAAGCAGTTGATGTTTTAGCAAAAGAAAATATCTCTTGTGAGCTTATTGACTTGAGAACCATACGTCCACTAGACATGGACACCATCCTTGATTCTGTCAAAAAAACCAATCGCTTGGTTATTTTAGAAGAATCATGGCCGTTTGGAAATATATCTACCGAAATTACTTACCAGGTTCAAAGCCAGGCTTTTGATTATTTGGACGCTCCTGTTCAGAAAATCAATACCGCCGACACACCCGCACCTTATTCTCCTGTGTTATTACAGGAATGGTTACCGAACCACGAGGATGTTGTGCGCGCTGTAAAAAAAGTTATGAATTAAACCATTTACTACATTTAACATGAATGAATTTGTTTTTTACCTTCCAATAGTACTAGCTGTACTTGGTCTTATCGTTATGATTTTCAAAGCCCAGTGGGTGCGCAAGCAAGCCGCAGGCGATGCGAAGATGATTGAAATATCCAGCGCCATTAAAGAAGGCGCACTTGCATTTTTAGGTGCTGAATACAGACTCCTATCCTTTTTTGTTGTTGGCGCATCTGTTGCCCTATACATTGTATCAACGCTAGTTGAATCTACACACTGGATGATAGTACCTGCCTTTATTCTTGGTGCGTTTTTCAGTGCATTTGCAGGGAATATCGGAATGCGTATTGCTACCGACTCCAATGCACGTACTGCAGAGGCTGCCAAAACGAGTTTGCCAAACGCCTTAAACGTTTCGTTTAACGGAGGAACCGTAATGGGACTGGGTGTAGCCGGACTTGCTGTACTTGGATTGAGCTTATTGTTTTTGTTTTTCATTGGTCAGTTTATGGGCCACGAAGGAAGTTTTTATGCCAACATGACCGTTGTACTGGAAACCCTAGCGGGCTTTTCATTAGGTGCGGAGTCTATTGCATTGTTTGCACGTGTGGGTGGAGGTATTTACACCAAGGCTGCCGATGTAGGTGCTGACCTTGTTGGTAAAGTTGAAGCTGGTATCCCAGAAGATGATCCTCGTAACCCTGCAACAATTGCAGATAACGTTGGTGACAACGTAGGAGATGTTGCTGGAATGGGCGCTGACTTGTTTGGCTCTTATGTGGCCACTGTTTTGGCTGCCATGGTATTGGGTAATTATGTTGTAAAAGACATGCTAGATGCCGGTATTGAGCTTACTACTTTTAGCGGAATGGGACCTATCCTATTGCCCTTAGTTATTGCTGGAGTTGGTGTTTTAGCATCAATTATCGGAACCTTTTTTGTTCGTATCAAATCTAACGATGCGAAAGAGCCACAAGTACAAAAAGCACTAGACACTGGAAACTGGGCTGCAATCCTATTGACATTGGTTGCCAGCTGGTTTTTAATTGACTGGATGTTAGAAGACACCATCAACATGACTTTCTTTGGTGAAGGTGTGGTGAGTGTTCCTTCAATAAATGTATTTTACGCTGCCTGTATTGGGTTGGCTGTTGGTGCCTTGATTTCTATGGTAACCGCATATTATACTTCACTAGGTAAGAAACCTGTAATGGACATTGTTCAAAACAGTTCTACCGGTGCTGCCACCAATATTATTGCTGGGCTGGCGGTAGGTATGAAATCTACTTTTTCATCTGTTATTTTATTTGCAGCTGCTATCTATGGTTCTTATGCCTTAGCTGGTTTCTACGGCGTTGCACTTGCTGCTTCTGCCATGATGGCTACTACAGCGATGCAGTTGGCCATTGATGCATTTGGTCCTATTGCCGATAACGCTGGAGGTGTTGCTGAAATGAGCGAGCTTGAGCCACAAGTACGTGAGCGTACAGACATCTTGGATTCTGTTGGAAACACCACTGCTGCGGTAGGTAAAGGTTTTGCCATTGCTTCTGCTGCACTTACTGCCTTGGCGCTTTTTGCTGCCTATGTAACCTTTACGGGCATTGATGGGATCAACATCTTTAAGGCTGACGTATTGGCCATGTTGTTTGTAGGGGGTATGATTCCTGTTGTATTTTCTGCGCTTGCCATGCAATCTGTTGGTAAGGCTGCTATGGAAATGGTACAAGAGGTACGTCGTCAGTTTAAAGAAATCCCCGGAATTCTAGAAGGTAAAGGAAAGCCTGAGTATGCCAAATGTGTGGATATCTCTACCAAGGCTGCGCTTAAGGAAATGCTATTGCCTGGTTTGATTACCATAATCACCCCTATTTTTATTGGTTTATTGTTTGGTGCTGAACCACTCGGTGGCTATATGGCTGGTGTATGTGTGTCTGGTGTTATGTGGGCTATTTTCCAAAATAACGCTGGTGGTGCATGGGACAACGCAAAAAAATCATTTGAAGCAGGTGTGGAGATTGATGGTGAGATGACCTTTAAAGGTAGTGAAGCACACAAAGCTGCGGTTACTGGCGACACGGTTGGAGATCCATTTAAAGACACTTCAGGTCCTTCCATGAATATTTTGATTAAGCTTACTTGTTTGATCGGCCTTGTGATGGCGCCGCTATTGGGTGATGGTCACAGTTCAGATGTAGTTCACGTTGAAGTGCAAATGGAGCGCACCGATGAAGGGATGGCCAAAGGCACCCTAACGGTTGTTACAGATCAAGATGGTCAGGAAGTGGAACAAGTAAAGGTATTCGAAGGTACGGCTACAGAAGTACAAGAGGCCATTACAACTGCTGAAGGTGAACTTGGCGTTACGAAGTAGTAAAAAGCCCGCTTAATTCCGCATCAATTTTTTCAATTACAACACTGAGGTCTTCTTTGTTGTCCACAAAGTTTAGGTCGTCCACATCAATGATAAGGACTTTCCCTTTGTCGTAGTTGTGTACCCATGCCTCATAGCGCTCATTAAGCCTGCTTAAATACTCAATACTAATGGAGTTTTCATAATCGCGTCCGCGCTTGTGTATTTGCGACACAAGATTTGAAATCGAACTTCTTAAATATATCATCAGGTCTGGACCTTTAACCAAAGACTCCATAAGCTCAAAAACAGCTTGGTAATTTTTAAAATCACGATGGGTCATGAGTCCCATGGCATTGAGGTTGGGCGCAAAAATGTGCGCATCCTCATATATGGAGCGGTCTTGCACCACGTCATTCCCTTTTTTTTGAATCTCTAAGATTTGTCGGAATCGGCTGTTGAGAAAATAGATTTGAAGGTTAAATGACCAACGTTCCATTTCGGCATAAAAATCATCTAGGTATGGGTTTTCAACAACATCTTCATAATGTGCTTCCCATCCGTAGTGTTTGTGTAATAGTTCTGTGAGCGATGTTTTTCCAGCTCCTATATTTCCAGCTATGGCAATATGCATATGTATAATTTAGCCACAATATAAGTATCTTTCCAAAAAAATATCTCTCTTTGATAGCTATAATTTAAATTAAAACTTTTTTAGATTTATTAGGTCTAATAATTATCGACGATATGAATAAAATTCTCTTACCCCTATTGATTTTAACAGCATCCTTTTCAAGCGCACAGCTTGCAAAAGCAACTTACACCATGAAAGTAAGTATGGATATGGACTTTACAAACAACCCCAATATCCCAAAAAATGTAGTGGAGCGTATTAAAAAACGCATGTCCGAACCCCAAAATTTTCATCTTTTTTTTGATCAAACACAATCTTTATACAAAAAAGAAGAAAAGCTAGACAGCCCACAAGGGGGACGCGGGGGCATGTCGATGCGTTTTGGTGGAGGTGATGGCAGCATTACACATACCGACCTTGCCACCCGCAAGCAAACAAGCCAACAAGAACTATTTGGCAAGATGTTTTTGGTGTCAAAAAACATGAAACAGCGCGAATGGAGTTTTACTGGTGAATCCAAGCAAATTGGACAATACACCGCTTATGAAGCCACTTATATTTATATGAAGGAACCAACAAGCTTTAGGATGTCCTTCGGCAATCGCAATAAAGAAGAAGAAAAAGAAGCGGAAGCACCCGAAAAAGTAGCTGTAACGGTCTCTGTTTGGTTTACTCCCGACATTCCCATTTCTGCTGGACCAGCAAGCTATTTTGGTCTACCAGGATTGGTGCTCATGGCACAAGACGACAATAGGGTTTTGGTTTGTACCGAAGTGCAGATGAATGTCAAAGATAAAATCAAGCTTGAAGCACCTAAAAAAGGGCAGGCAGTTACCCAAAAGGAATTTTCAAAAATTAGAGAAAAAAAGGCAGAAGAAATGCGAGAACGTTTTCGAAACAATGGAAACAGAGGCAACGGAAATCGCATAATGATTAGAGGATAATAAATGGACATAAGAAAAATAGGGGTACTGCTCGCATTTGCCATCTCAGCAAGTGTTTGGAGCCAAAACATTAGGTTTGAAGGAGTCGTGTTAGACAGTCTTGGCATGGCCATATCCACCGCAAATATTGTAGCTACCAACCAAGAAACAAATCGAATGGACAATTTTGCCATATCCGATTTGGACGGTAAATTTTCTATTGGAATTAAAAAAGATGTTCCCTACAGCATAAAGGTTTCATATTTGGGATATAAACCCGTAGCCCTATCGCGCAAATCATCCACTGACCTCAATGAGGTGATTGTGATGTATGAGCAAGCAGAGCAGCTAGAAGGTGTTGAGGTTACCTATGAAATGCCCGTATCCATTCAAGGCGATACCATTGTGTATAATGCCGATTCCTTTAATACAGGTTCAGAACGCAAATTAAAAGATGTATTGGAAAACTTGCCTGGCGTTGAAATCAATGCTAACGGTCAAATTGAAGTTGAAGGCCGACAGGTAAGAAAGGTCATGGTTGAGGGAAAAGATTTCTTTGATGGCGATTCAAAAATTGCCACAGAAAACATACCCGCAAATGCCGTTGACAAGGTTCAGGTATTAAAAAACTTTAATGAAATTTCACAGTTGAGTGGCGTCACCAATAACGATGATAACATAGCCATCAACATCAAATTAAAAGAAGGAAAAGACCGCTTTTGGTTTGGTGAATTAGGTGCAGGTGGGGGCGAAAAAGACCGCATATTACTAAACCCAAAAGTGTTTTATTACAGCCCAAAAACCAGCATAAACTTTCTAGGAAATAGAAATAACCTTGGCGAAAACCCATTTACAAGACGGGATTATTTTCGATTCACAGGTGGATTTAGAAACCAGAGCAACCAAAGTGGTTCTTCCATTCAAATTCAAACCGACGACGTGGGGCTTTCAAATCTCCAAAACAACAATGCAGCTTCCATTGAAAACGATTTTGCCGCAACTAACTTTTCGCACCAACCCAAAGAGGGATTAACCTTTTCCGGTTTTGCGATACTTTCAAAAAACAACACCCAAATCAATTCCATTCGCGAGCGCACCTTTACCTCAACTGGCGCAACTGAAATAACGGACAATAATTTTGACCAGTCAAACACATCAGAACTGTATAAGTTTAGCACGCTTTACAATGCAAATCCTGACTTTCAGTTTGAGTATGATATTTTCTACCGAAAAGCCGATGAGTCGGAATATAGCGACTTAACGTCAACCGCTAGAAGAGTTGAGGACATCAGCTCGCTACGCGAACAAACACCAAAGCAGTTGAGTCAGAACTTAAATGCCTATTTCACACTCAACGAGAAGCATATTTTTGCGCTTGAGTTACAGCATACGCTACAAGAGGAAAACCCGTTTTTTGAATTACAAAAAGAACGGATTCTATTTCCAGAAGTGCTCCCTTTAAGCTATCAGCCCGAGGGATATTTGGTTCAACAGAATCGTTTTACAAAAACCAATAAGCTCGACGGTCGTTTGGAATATTACTATATGCTGAATGATACGGCGAGTTTAAATTTTACGGTGGGCACCACGCAGGTAAGACAAGACTATAATTCAAGTATGGGAAATACGGTTGAAGGAACGCTTACTGTTTTTGACGAGCCAAATTTGATAAACGACGTTAACTTTGATTTCTCGGATATATACACTGCCGTTCGTTACCGAGTAAAGCTGGGGAAGTTTCTAATCAATCCAGGTTTTACGTTGCACAACTACGATATCAAAACCCTTCAGTTGAATCCCACTTCGAGCAAGGAGACAAGGATTTTGCCAGATGTTTGGGTTCGGTATCAGTTTCGCAAATCAGAATCACTGCGCTTTACTTATCGTGCACAACTACAATATTCCGATGTGAGTAGGCTGGGTGAGAGCTATACCTTTAGCAACTACAACAGATTATTTCTTGGGAATAGCACATTAAAACCTGCGTATTTCCACAATTTCTCTTTAAACTACTTCAATTTCAATATGTTCAATTTCACGAATATCTTTATTCGAATGAACTATCGAAAACAGTTCGATAATTTTAAAACGGTAAATGTTGTGTCTGGGATCAATCGTGAGTCTTCTCCCTTTAATTCCCCAAAAGCAGAAGAGCGAATCAACATTAATGCACGGCTTCAAAAAAGGTTTAATAACCTAAAAACAAGCTTTACGCTTCGTGCCAATAAAAACAAATCCTACAATATTGTAAATGGAGATTTGCGCCAATTCAACTACTTCACTCAGTTTGCGAGCGCAACCTTATCCACCAACTTTAAGGCTGCTCCCAATGTACAAGTGGGCTACAGCTACAACAACAACCGCACAAAAGACGAGGACAGGGTTCGCTACTATATTACTGAGCGCCCTTTTGTTGGTGTGGATGCTGCTTTTTTGAACGGATTTATCTTTTTGGCTGATTACAGCTTCTATGATTATCGCTTGGGGAGTACTTCTCTAAACAAATATGACGACTTATCTGCGTCATTGCTCTACAACAAAAAAGACAGTAAATGGGAGTTTGGTATTCAAGCTAAAAATGTATTGGGCAACAGCAGTATTAATAGAGATAATTTCTCTGGGATTTCGCAAACTACTACGCTGTATATGATTCAACCGCGTTTTATCTACCTCACGCTCAAATATTTTATTTAATGTATATTTGGGTGAATAGCATCAAATCAACTAAACATGAAAAACCTCACCATACTTATCATTTCACTTACCGCAACCTTTTCATCAGCGCAATTATTTGATGATTTAGACAACGTGTTGGCCGCATCAACTAAAGACGCTAATATTCTTTTTGAAGCCTATACAGCTCCTTTAGGCGAATCCTTCACCTATGCCCTAAATTCGGGTTGGGCATCTTCTGCTAAAACGCACAAAAAGCTCGGCATTGATTTAACTATTGGCCTTGCTTCGCCCAGTGTTTCAGATGCGGCAAAGTCATTCTCGATAAATGCGCTTAATTTGGAACAACTTACATCCACCGCATCATCAGCTAATACGGTTTTTGGTGCTAAAGGCAGCACAACGTTTACCTATACCTTGCCAGGCACAAGCACTTCTCAATCTGTAAACATACCTGGCGGTCTTGAAGATAAATTGGTTATGAATTCGCTTCCAGTCCCTTACTTACAGGCTGGGGTCGGATTGTTTTTTAATACAGATGTTATTGTACGTTATTTGCCAAAGTTTGAAAGTCAAGGTGCCCAAGTTGATGTTTTTGGTGTTGGTTTAAAACATAATTTGATGCAATATTTTGGATTGTTTGATAAGCTTCCATTAAATGTGTCACTACTTGGATCTTATACTTCATTAAACGTGAAGTACGGACTAAGCAATGCGTATCCAAATCAGCAAATTTCAGCTGAGGTCAATACTTATATGATTCAAGCACTTGGGTCATTAGACTTTCCAGTCATCAGTATTGTGGGTGGGTTTGGCTACGGCAAAGGAGATGCGGCATTTGATATGCTTGGCGATTATACTATTTCTCTTGCTGATGGAACATCAAAAACACGTTCCAATCCCTTAAGTTCAGATAAGGCATACACTGGTACTCACGCCATGATCGGTGCCAGAGCCAATTTACTGTTTTTAAAGATCTTTGCCAATTACACGCTTCAGGAATTCAATACCCTAAATGTTGGGGTCTCCGTAAGTTTTCGATAAAATTTCTTTGTAAAGTTTCATCTTGTTGTATATTTGTGCCCACAGAGGAAGGATTTGACTGATTGCAACCTCTCAAAAAAACTGCTAAAACAGCTTGCTTTTGATTACCGCAATCAGTCTATATACTCCCCAAAAGCAAGATTATGTCATATTTTTTTACATCAGAGTCAGTAGGTGAAGGACACCCAGACAAAGTATCAGATCAAATTAGTGATGCGCTATTAGATCACTTTATCGCATTTGATCCCAACAGCAAGGTAGCTTGCGAAACCCTCGTCACTACAGGTCAGGCCGTTGTAGCTGGTGAGGTAAAAAGCAAAACGTACTTGGATGTTCAGTCCATAACGCGTCGAACCATAAACCGTATCGGCTATAACAAAGACGCCTATCAATTTTCTGGCGATTCCTGTGGTGTAATTTCACTTATTCACGAACAGTCACCCGATATTAACCAAGGCGTTGATAGGGATGAAGCAGCTGCACAAGGCGCCGGAGACCAAGGTATTATGTTCGGGTATGCCACCAATGAAACCGATAATTATATGCCCTTGGCTCTTGATATTTCCCATAAAATCATGCGTGTATTGTCTGATTTTAGAAGAGAAAAAACAGCCATACCCTATCTGCGACCAGATGCCAAGTCACAAGTGACACTTGAATATGCAGACGATCACAAGCCACTGCGTGTTGACACCATTGTAATTTCAACCCAACACGACGATTTTGACGAAGACGAAGCCATGTTGACCAAAATCAGAAAAGATTTAATTACATTGGTTATTCCTGCCGTTATTGCCGAATATCCAGCACATATTCAGGCGCTTTTTGGCGATGATATTGTTTATCACATCAACCCAACAGGAAAATTTGTCATTGGTGGTCCTCACGGAGATACGGGTCTTACGGGCCGTAAGATTATTGTAGACACCTATGGCGGAAAAGGCGCACACGGCGGAGGAGCATTTAGCGGTAAAGATCCTTCTAAAGTAGACAGAAGTGCTGCCTATGCCGCAAGACATATTGCCAAAAACTTGGTAGCAGCCGCGGTTTGTGATGAGGTATTGGTGCAATTGAGTTATGCCATTGGTGTAGCAGCGCCAACGTCTATATTTATCAATACTTACGGAACATCAAAAAGCACACATTCAGATGCTGAGATAGCAGAAAAAATTGCCACGCTCGTAGATTTATCACCCTTTGGAATTGAGCAACGCCTCAAACTCCGCAATCCTATCTATGAAGAAACGGCAGCTTATGGACATATGGGCCGAAAGCCTGAAACTGTAAAAAAGACATTCGAGTCACCCTATAATGGTCGTATTGACTGTGAGGTGGAATTATTCACTTGGGAAAAACTCGATTTAGTACAAACATTTAAGAATCAATTTTAAAACAATAACATGAGTAAATCAAACTTTTCTACTGACGCCCTACACGTAGGTCATGACGTAACAAAAACACAAGGAACAAGAGCGGTGCCTTTATATCAGTCCACTTCTTTTGTCTTTAACAATGCAGAACACGCTGCTAACCTCTTTGCTTTAGCAGAACCTGGATATATTTATACCCGACTAAACAACCCAACTACCGATGTGCTGGAGCAGCGCATGGCAGCACTTGAGGGTGGAATAGCCGCTGTTGCCACTTGTTCTGGAACTGCAGCGCTATCTACAGGAATCCTCACGTTCTTAAAAGCGGGAGACCATATTGTTTCTTCAAACAGCTTATACGGCGGGTCGTATAATATGCTTAAGTCGATGTTGCCACGCTTTGGCATCACCACAACTTTTGTTGATCCAAACGACGTTGCCAATTTTGAAGCCGCCGTCCAAGACAATACCCGTCTTATTTTTGCAGAGTCTTTGGGGAATCCAAAACTGGATGTCCTTGATTTGGCAGCCATTTCTAAAGTAGCCAAGAAACACAAGGTTCCTTTTATGGTGGACAACACTGTTGCTACGCCTGCCTTGCTAAAGCCTATTGAGCACGGTGTAAACATTGTTATTCACTCCTTAACCAAATACCTAAACGGTAACGGTACTTCTATGGGTGGTGTTATTATTGACGCAGGTACTTTTGATTGGTCGAGTGGTAAATTTCCAGAATTCACCTCTCCATCGCCTTCATACCACGGACTAAACTACCACGAGGCCTTAGGCCCTGCGGCTTATATTGCAAGAATCAGAGTAGAGGGCCTACGTGATTTGGGAGCTGCAATCAGTCCTTTTAATGCATTCCAAATCATTCAAGGAATAGAAACCCTTTCGGTTAGAATGCAACGACACAGCCAAAATGCGCTTGAACTGGCAACATGGTTAAGCGAAAACGAATCCGTAGCTTGGGTAAACTATCCAGGTTTGGCATCGAGCAAATACAATGGCCTGGCAAAAGAATACCTAAAAGACGGCCAGAGTGGCGTTGTTACTTTTGGTGTTAAGGGTGGATTTGAAGCGGCTAAGAAAATTGCGGATAACACCAAGATTTTCTCTTTGCTTGCCAACTTTGGGGATTCAAAATCGCTCATTATCCACAATGCGAGTACAACGCACCAGCAACTTACACCAGAACAGCAAGAAGATACTGGGGTCACAAATGACCTTATCCGCTTGTCTGTTGGACTTGAAGATGTTGAAGATTTAAAAGCCGACTTACAAGCTGCTTTTGACACACTATAAATAGTAAAAAAGAATAAAAGGCAATATGTCGTCACTTCAGAAACATAGTATCCCTTCCTTTAAGCTGCACAGCGGCAAGGTCATTCCTTTGACCTTATCCTATCAAGTATTTGGTAAGGCGCTGCACGAAGCACCTGTTGTTTTGGTGAATCATTCACTTACAGGCAATTCAAATGTGTCGGGTGAAGAAGGATGGTGGAGCGATATTATCGGTCCAAAAAAGTTGATAGATACTGAAGTGTACAGCGTTATTGCCTTTAATTTTCCTGGCAATGGCTTTGACGATGACTTTTTAACTTCCTATAAAGATTGGATATTACGTGATGTCTCTGAAGCCTTTAAAATAGCTTTAGACGAACTCGGGGTATCCGAGCTCTTTGCTGCCATTGGCGGTTCCATTGGCGGTGCACTGGCATGGGAAATGGCGGTATCACACCCACATTTTATTCGTAACGTTATTCCTATTGCTTGTCATTGGGAGGCTTCCGATTGGATTTTGGCAAATGTCTTGCTCCAAGACCGATTGCTGCACAACTCCCAAAACCCACTTGAGGATGCGCGCATTCACGCCATGTTGTGTTACAGAACGCCACAATCTTTAAAATTTCGATTTGACCGCACCATCAACAAGGAGCAAAATAAATTTAACGTCGAAACATGGATGCTGTATCATGGCGATAAATTGGCTAGCCGTTTTGATATTAGCGCCTATAAGTCGATGAATCATTTGTTGGGCAGCATTGATATTTGCCACGATCGTGATTCGTTTGAGACATTGGTGGAAAAAGTAACGGGTAATATTTTCATTGTATCCATTGATACGGACTTATTTTTTACCCACGAAGACAATAGGGAAACCTACCGTCGACTGTTGAATGTAAAGCCCAATGTGTTTTTTAAGACCATCAACTCCATTCACGGCCACGATGCCTTTTTGATTGAACACGACCAATTAATAAACTTACTAGAAGAAGTATTTATCCCAATCCATGAACATGTATGAATGTAAAACTCACCCACCAGTCTGGCTTTTACGCCACCATCGAAAACAATAGCGGTCATCAAATTGCTATTGACAATAAATCTGCAGAAAACCCCAAAGGTGCAAGCCCAATGGAACTGCTGCTTATGGGAGTAGCTGGCTGTTCTAGTATTGATATTATCTCAATTCTAAACAAACAAAAAGTAGTTTTTGATAGCCTAGAAATTGATATAAATGGCGACCGTGTAGACAAACCTGCACCATCACTTTTCACAAAAGTGCATGCGACGGTACGCGTTACCGGAGATGTAAAACCCGAAAAAATATACCGTGCAGCCGAGTTGTCATTCACAAAGTATTGTTCGGTTTCCCTAACGCTGGCAGCCACTGCCGAGGTAAGCTTTTCTGTAATTGTAAATAACACGCCCTATGAACCCAAAAAAATTTGAAACCAATGCCGTTCGTACGCAAGCAGCAAGATCGCAGCACGACGAGCATAGCGTGCCGCTATATCTAACGTCTAGCTTTGTTTTTGACGATGCTGAAGAAATGCGTGCCTCCTTTGCCGAGGAAAAGCAACGGAACATATACAGCCGATTTACCAATCCCAACACCAATGAATTTGTTGAGAAAATTTGCCAGATGGAAGGAGCCGCTGATGGCTGTGCTTTTGCCACTGGTATGGCTGCCGTATTTGGCACTTTTGCCGCACTCCTAAACAGTGGTGACCATATCCTTTCTGCTCGAGCTGTTTTTGGCTCCACACATGGGCTGTTTACTAAAATTTTTCCCAAATGGAATATTGAAACCACCTATTTTGATATTGCAGATTTGGACAATTTTGAGGCGTTTATTACGCCCAAAACTAAGATGATTTATGCTGAATCCCCTACCAATCCAGGATTGCAGATTTTGGATTTAGAACGGTTGGGTGCCTTGGCAAAAAAACATAACCTTATACTGGTTATTGACAATTGTTTTGCCACGCCATACTTGCAGCTACCCATTGCCTTTGGCGCTGATTTGGTCATCCACTCGGCAACCAAACTTATCGATGGACAGGGTAGGGTACTGGGCGGAGTAACCGTTGGTCGAACCGACCTTATTCAAGAAATCAATGCCTTTGCCCGAACAACAGGGCCGGCGATGTCTCCGTTCAACGCTTGGACGCTTTCCAAGAGCTTGGAAACCTTGGCTGTTCGCGTAGATCGACATTGTGACAATGCTGAAAAAATCGTAACGTCTTTGTTGGAGCATGAGGCTATAGAAGCGGTGCGTTATCCCTTCCACAAGGATCATCCCCAATATGCCATTGCCAAAAAACAAATGAAACGCGGCGGTAATATCATTACCATTCAAGTGAAAGGCGGTATAGATGGCGGTAAAAAACTTATGGATGGCGTAAAGATGTGTTCACGCTCTTCCAATTTGGGCGACTCCCGCACCATCGTAACCCAACCCGCAATTTCCACGCACAGTAAACTAACTGTGGAAGATCGTTTGGCTGTTGGGATTACAGACGGACTTGTCCGTATCTCAGTTGGACTAGAACACCCCGACGATATTATCCAAGACCTAACACAAGCCCTTAACAACCTAAAATGAAAAACGTAGAAGCCTTATTATCAGAAAAAATATTGGTGCTGGATGGTGCCATGGGTACCATGTTGCAGGCCTATAATTTTAATGAGGAGGATTTTCGCGGTACGCAATTCAAAGACCATCACATACCACTTGTTGGCAACAACGATTTGCTTTCCATTACCCAACCGGACGCTATTTATGAGGTGCACGCCAAGTATTTGGAAGCTGGGGCAGATATCATTGAAACCAATACCTTTTCAGGAACTACCATTGCCATGGCTGATTATGCGTTAGAAGACCATGTAACCCAACTCAATGTGGCTTCGGCACAGATTGCACGCAAAGCAGCCGATGACTATACCGCCAAGGATCCGTCAAAACCCCGATTTGTGGCAGGTTCCATAGGCCCTACCAACAAAACCGCGAGTATGTCGCCAGACGTGAATGACCCCGGCTACCGCGCCATCACTTTTGATGAACTCAAAGTGGCTTACAAGCAGCAAGCGACTGGCCTTATTGAAGGTGGCGTTGATATGCTTTTGGTAGAAACCGTTTTTGATACGCTCAATGCCAAAGCGGCTCTTTTTGCCATAGACGAACTCAAAGAAGAACTAAATACTGATATCCCCGTGATGGTTAGCGGTACCATTACAGACGCTTCTGGCCGTACGCTTTCGGGACAAACGGTAGAGGCTTTTTTGGTTTCCATCGCCCACATTGATTTGCTAAGTGTAGGCTTTAATTGCGCCTTGGGCGCAGATCAATTAAAACCCTACGTACAACGCCTTGGGCAACAAGCCCAGTGCTATGTGTCGGCACACCCCAATGCCGGGCTGCCCAATGCCTTTGGCGAATACGACCAAACCCCCCAACAGATGTGTGACCTAATCGAGTCGTATATGATTGATGGATTGGTTAACATAATTGGCGGCTGCTGCGGTTCAACGCCAGCACACATTCAACTACTCGCCCAAGCGGCAACCACCCATACACCCAGAAAAATTTTACAAGATGTCTGATCCAAAGTTTTTAACGCTTTCTGGATTGGAGCCCCTAGTCGTGCGGCCAGACACCAACTTTGTCAATATTGGCGAACGCACCAATGTTACGGGTTCAAGACGTTTTTTACGCCTTATTGAACAAGACGATTTTGAAACGGCAGTGGAAATTGCCCGTGAGCAAGTGGACGGCGGCGCACAGATATTGGACGTGAATATGGACGAGGGTATGATTGACGGCGTAGCGACCATGCAGCGTTTTCTAAACCTTATTCAAGCCGAGCCAGACATCGCCCGTATCCCCATCATGATTGACAGTTCTAAATGGGAAATTATTGAAGCCGGTTTGCAAGTGGTGCAGGGCAAATGCGTGGTTAATTCCATTAGCCTTAAAGAAGGCGAAGCGGCCTTTATCCAACAAGCTAAACTTATAAGGCGCTATGGCGCTGCGGTCATCGTTATGGCCTTTGATGAAAAAGGTCAGGCAGACTCGCTAGAAAGGCGCATCGAAATTTGCAAGCGTTCATACGATACTCTTGTAGATCAAGTTGGCTTCCCCCCACAAGACATCATTTTCGATCCCAATATTTTTCCAGTTGCCACTGGCATGGAAGAACACAAAAACAACGCCCTTGACTTTTTTAAGGCCACCCAATGGATACGCAAAAACCTTCCCCATGCCCACGTCAGTGGTGGGGTGAGTAATGTGTCCTTTTCTTTTAGGGGAAACAACAGGGTGCGCGAAGCCATGCATGCCGCTTTTTTATACCACGGCATACAGCACGGCATGACTATGGGCATCGTTAACCCCAGCATGCTGGAGGTCTATGATGAAATCCCAAAAGATTTGTTGGAACGGGTAGAAGATGTATTGCTCAATCGCAGAGACGATGCCACCGAGCGCTTGCTGGAATTTGCTGAGCAGGTAAAGGGTGGGAGCAAGGTAAAAACGAAAAATGACCTGGCTTGGCGCAGCCTTCCGTTGCAGGAGCGCATCACGCATGCATTGGTAAAAGGTATCGATCAGTTTGTGGTGGAAGATGTGGAAGAAGCACGCCAAGCGGCTAAGGCGCCCATTGAAGTCATTGAAGGTTCTTTGATGGATGGCATGAACGTGGTGGGCGATTTGTTTGGCAGTGGAAAAATGTTCCTCCCACAGGTGGTCAAATCCGCAAGGGTGATGAAAAAAGCCGTTGCCTATTTACTTCCTTATATTGAAGCAGCCCAAGAAGGAAAGCCAGAAGCTGCCGGAAAAATATTGATGGCAACCGTCAAAGGCGACGTACACGATATTGGTAAAAATATTGTCGGTGTGGTCTTGGGTTGTAACAACTACGACATTGTTGATATGGGGGTTATGGTACCACCAGAACGCATCATTGAAAAGGCCCTTGCCGAGAAAGTGGATGCCATAGGTTTGTCGGGGTTGATTACGCCCTCGCTAGACGAAATGGTGTACTTGGTAAAAGAACTCAACAAGACGGGTAAAAACATTCCCGTATTGATCGGTGGCGCTACCACTTCTAGGGCGCATACTGCCGTAAAGATTGCACCTCAATATGACCATACGGTGGTGCACGTAAACGATGCTTCTCGTGCGGTTACCGTGGTGGGAAATTTGTTAAAGCCCGACAGCAATAAAAAGTATAAATCTGATATAAAATCGGAGTATGACGACCTGCGGGAACGCTTTCAGCAACGCAGCGAACACAAGACCTATGTCCCCTTAGCCGAAGCCCGTGAAAAACGTTTCCGCATTGATTTTAAGCAGCAATCGCCCTCAGTTCCCAAGCAATTGGGCATACACGTATTGGAGCAGCCATTGCACGCTTTGGTGGATTTTATTGATTGGACGCCCTTTTTCCGTTCGTGGGATTTACACGGACGTTATCCCGAAATATTGACCGACGAGGTTGTGGGCACTGAAGCCACCCAGCTTTTTGCCGATGCCAAAGCCATGCTGCAGCAAATCATTGATGGGGAACTACTACAAGCCAAGGCGGTGTTTGGACTTTTTAAGGCCAACAGCAACGACCAAGACGACATTGAAGTAACACACGAACATGAGACGCACCACTTTAGAACCCTGCGCCAGCAACTGCTGAAAAGCAAGGGCAAACCCTACCGTGCGCTTTCCGATTATATTGCGTCAAAAGACTCGGGTGTTCAAGATTATATGGGCTGTTTTTGCGTAACGGCAGGTTTTGGTACGGCAGAATTAGCCAAAGAATTTGAAGCTCGCAACGACGATTATAATAGCATCATGGTCAAGGCGCTTGCCGATCGCTTGGCAGAGGCCTTTGCGGAGTATTTACACAAGCAGGTGCGTACCACACATTGGGGCTATGAACCTAGTGAATCCCTATCCAACGAGGACTTAATCAAAGAAAAATACAGCGGCATCCGTCCGGCGCCGGGCTATCCTGCCTGCCCCGACCATTTGGAAAAAGAAACCATTTGGGAAATACTGCAAGTAAAAGAGCGCATCAACGTGGAGCTGACCGAAAGCCTGGCCATGTGGCCGGCAGCTTCGGTTTCGGGCTATTATTTTGCGCATCCAGAAGCCAGCTATTTTGGTTTGGGAAAGATTAACCCCGACCAGTTGCAGGACTATGCCACACGAAAAAACATCCCCTTAACAACAGCCACCAAGTGGCTACAACCCAACCTAAACGAATAAGATGAAAGTAACCAATCACATCCAAAGCGCTAAGGGCAAAACCTTGTTTTCTTTTGAGATTTTGCCACCCCTAAAAGGGCAAAACATCCAAACTATTTTTGATAATATTGATCCGTTGATGGAATTCAAGCCGCCGTTTATAGACGTGACCTATCACCGTGAAGAATACGACTACAAGGAGCTTGCTAACGGATTGTTGGAAAAACGCATTGTGCGCAAGCGCCCGGGTACGGTGGGAATTTGTGCTGCCATCCAAAACAAGTATCAAGTAGATGCTATTCCGCATGTGCTCTGTGGTGGCTTTACAAAGGAAGACACGGAGAACTTTTTGATTGACATGGGTTTTTTAGGGATTGACAATGTGGTGGCACTTAGAGGCGATGCCGTAAAGTCAGAAACCTATTTTAAACCCGAGCCTACAGGTAATGCTTTTGCTGTGGATTTGGTCCGTCAAATAGACGAGATGAACCACGGGGTGTATTTGGACGAGGATTTAAAAAACTCCACCCAAACGGATTTTTGCATAGGTGTGGCGGGCTATCCCGAAAAGCATATGGAAGCCCCCAATATGGAAAGCGACATTCACTTTCTAAAGAAGAAAATTGAAGCCGG
Organism: Flavobacteriaceae bacterium; assembly: GCA_009886265.1. Taxonomy (GTDB): domain Bacteria; phylum Bacteroidota; class Bacteroidia; order Flavobacteriales; family Flavobacteriaceae; genus UBA7446. The sequence goes on along the minus strand of QXZR01000112.1, from coordinate 333 downwards.
CGCCGACTATGTGGTGACCCAAATGTTTTTTGACAACAGCAAGTTTTTTGCCTTTGTAGACAGTTGCCGTAAGGCGGGTATTGAGGTGCCCATTATCCCGGGCTTAAAGCCCTTGGCAACGCAAAAGCAACTCAATTTGATTCCACACCGTTTTCATGTTGACCTGCCTGAAGCATTGATAAAAGAGGTCCTAAAAGCCAAGACCAAGGAGGCGATTCGCCAAGTGGGTATTGACTGGTGTATCGCACAAAGCAAGGAGTTGATTGCTGCTGGCGTGCCCTTTTTACACTATTATTCTATGGGCAAATCGGATAATATCCACAAGGTGGCAAG
>QXZR01000111.1 GCA_009886265.1 Flavobacteriaceae bacterium | reverse complement strand
GTTATTTAAGCGTTTTTTTGATGGCTACTTCTTCGTAGCACTCCACAACATCGCCTTCCTTGATATCGTTATATCCTTTGATTTGAAGTCCACAATCGTAGCCTTTAGTAACCTCTTTCACATCGTCTTTAAAGCGCTTGAGAGATTCCAGTTCACCCGTGTAAATAACAACCCCTTCACGAATAATACGAATACCTGAGTTGCGGATAATTTTACCATCTGTAACCATACAACCAGCAATGGTACCCACCTTTGATATTTTAAAGGTTTCTCTAATTTCAGCGTTACCCCTAATCTCTTCTTTGAACTCCGGTGAAAGCATGCCTTCCATAGCATCCTTAAGATCATTGATGGCGTCGTAAATAATTGAGTAGCTTCGAATATCGATTTCCTCTTTCTCGGCCAATTGACGTGCAGTTCCCATGGGTCGTACATTAAAGCCAATAACAATCGCATCGGAAGCCGAAGCCAACAATACATCTGATTCAGTTATGGCACCAACGCCCTTGTGGATAATGTTAACTTGGATTTCTTCGTTAGAAAGTTTTTGGAACGAATCCGTCAAGGCTTCAACAGAACCATCCACGTCTCCTTTCAGGATAATGTTCAATTCCTTAAAGTCGCCCAGTGCAATACGTCTTCCAATTTCATCCAGCGTAATGTGGCGTTGCGTTCTTACCGATTGCTCACGTACCAATTGGGTACGTTTTGCAGCAATTTGCTTGGCTTCTCTTTCGTCGCCATAAATATTAAAGCGGTCACCTGCTTGTGGTGCGCCGTCAAGTCCTAAAATGGAAACGGGCGTAGACGGACCAGCTTCTTTAAGTTCCTTACCATGCTCATTGTGCATTGCTTTTACTTTACCGCTGTGACGTCCAGCCAAAATATAATCTCCAATGGCTAGCGTACCAGATTGTACCAATATGGTAGATATGTATCCTCTACCCTTGTCTAAAAATGCTTCAACTACAGATCCTTGAGCAGCCTTGTCTGGGTTTGCTTTAAGCTCCAATAGCTCTGCTTCTAACAATACTTTTTCTAAAAGCTCCTCAACACCTTGGCCGGTCTTGGCAGAGATGTCTTGGGATTGGATTTTTCCACCCCAATCTTCAACCAATAAATTCATTCCGGCTAAGCTTTCCTTAATTTTATCAGGGTTGGCCGTTGGCAAGTCCATTTTGTTAATGGCAAACACTATGGGCACTGAAGCCGCTTGTGCGTGGCTGATGGCCTCTTTGGTCTGTGGCTTAATGTCGTCATCGGCAGCCACTACAACAATAACCAAATCGGTTACTTGTGTTCCTCGTGCTCGCATGGCGGTAAAGGCCTCGTGACCAGGTGTGTCTAAAAAGGTAATGGTTTGTCCGTTTTTCACTTTCACGCTATACGCACCAATGTGCTGCGTGATGCCACCAGACTCTCCTTGAATTACATTAGCATTTCGCACATAATCTAAGAGAGATGTTTTTCCGTGATCAACGTGTCCCATAACCGTAACTATAGGAGCGCGGTGTTTTAGGTCTTCGGGTTTGTCTTCGACTACTTCAACTGCTTCTTCAATATCAGCCGTTACAAATTCCACTTCAAAGCCAAATTCCTCGGCAACAACAGAAAGTGTTTCTGCGTCCAAGCGCTGGTTCATGGTAACCATAATACCTAGCGACATACAAGCGGAGATAATTTGTGTGGAACTGATGTCCATCATGGTTGCCACTTCGCCTACAGTTACGAATTCTGTAACCTTAAGGATTTTGCTTTCCGCTTCTTGTAATGCTTCTACTTCCTCCGATTTTTGACGGTGGGAGTCTCTCTTTTCACGACGGTACTTGGCACCTTTTGACTTGGAAGTCTTTCCTTGCAGCTTTTCGAGTGTTTCGCGGATTTGCTTTTGGATTTCTTCTTCTGTAGGCTCTTCTTTTGTAACTGCTGGGCGCTGTTGTTTATTGCCGCGATTATTTGGCTTGCGGTTTCCAGGGCCTGTGTCTTTAGTAATACGTTTTCTGCGACGCTTGTTGCTATCGCTATCAGCAGACTTCTTTGGTGCTGGTTTTTTGAATTTTGATAAATCAATTTTCTCACCAGCCGATTTTAAACCACTTAACTTTTTGTATTGGGTTTCAATCTTTCCGGAATTTTCAGCCGTTGGTTCTGCGGGCGTTGCTGCTTTGACAGGCGTTGCTGCACTTGCAGGTGCTTCCTTTTTAGTTACAACAGCAGGGGTGTCTGCCACGGAAGGTTTGTCTGCTTTAGCAGGTACTGCGTCCTCTTTTGTTGGCGCTGCTTCCTTGGGTGCTGGCGCTGCTGCTTTGGGTGCTGCTACTTTTGGCGCTGCAGCAGGCTTTGGCTTAGGATTTAAGTCAATTTTACCTACGGGTTTTAAGCCGCTCAAATTTGCTTGTGCCTTGACTACGTTTGTTGGCTTAGAAAGCTCGGGGGTAGGCGCTTCTTCTTTTTGTGCCTGTTCGCGAATGGCTTCTTTTTCTTTACGTTTCTCTTCGAATACTTCGTGAGAAGCTTCTTTTTTGGAGCGATCCGTTTGGAAAGCGTCTAAAAGAAGTTCATACTCCTGCTGCGATATTTTTGCTGTTGGGCGCGCTTCCACCGAAAATCCTTTTTCGGATAGGTGTTCCACTGCACGATCCAACGAAATGTTTAGCTCGCGGAGTACTTTGTTGATTCGAATTGTTTTTAAATCTGCCATATAATCTTTTGCGCAATCAAAAATAAAAAATTGCTTGGTTTGGTTATTCGTTAGAGAATTCTGCGCTTAATATTTTACGTACGTCTGAAATGGTTTCTTCTTCCAAATCGGTACGCTTTATCAAATCTTCGATATCCTCTTCTAATACACTTTTTGCAGTATCTAATCCTGCCTTTTTGAATTCCGCTATAATCCAAGCTTCAATTTCATCAGAGAACTCAGTTAGCTCAACGTCTTCTTCCATGCCCTCACGGTACACATCAATTTCGTAGCCCGTTAGTTGACCGGCAAGGCGGATATTAAATCCTCCACGTCCGATGGCTTTGGACACTTCACTTGGATCCATCATCACCTCAACACGCTTGGTCTCCTCGTCTATTTTGACCGAAGTGACTTTGGCTGGGCTTAAAGATCTTGTAATCAGAAGTTGGGTGTTGTTGGTGTAGTTGATTACATCAATATTTTCATTCCCCAATTCACGTACGATGCCGTGGATACGAGAACCTTTCATTCCCACACAAGCTCCAACTGGGTCGATGCGGTCGTCATAAGAATCAACAGCTACTTTGGCTTTTTCTCCAGGAACACGAACGGCCTTTTTGATGGTAATTAAGCCATCAAATACCTCAGGAATCTCTTGTTCGAATAATTTTTCCAAGAACCTTGGCGCAGTACGCGACATGATAATACTTGGCTTGGTTCCTTTAAGTTCTACGCTTTCAATAATCCCACGGACGTTATCTCCCTTTCTGTAAAAATCAGATGGGATTTGTCGGTCTTTAGGCAAAATGATTTCATTTCCTTCATCATCAAGCAGAATCACTACGCGGTTGCGTATATGGTGTACCTCCGCTGTGTAGATTTCACCAACAAGGTCAATAAATTGCTTGTAGATGATGGTGTTGTCGTGTTCGTGAATACGCGCCACCAAGTTTTGACGTAGTGCCAGAACGGAACGTCTCCCAAGGTCTGCTAGTTTTACTTCTTCCGAAACATCTTCACCCACTTCAAAATCGGGTTCAATTTTTTGTGCTTCTGAAAGTTCAATTTCCTCATTGGGATCTTCTACTTCGCCGTTTTCCACAACAATGCGGTTACGCCATATTTCCAAATCCCCTTTGTCTGGATTGATAATAATATCAAAATTATCATCTGTTCCGTATTTCTTTTTCAAGGTATTGCGAAACACTTCTTCTAGGATTGACATTAAAGTTACTCGGTCGATAAACTTTTCGTCTTTAAACTCCGAAAACGACTCTATAAGGGCGAGATTTTCCATATTACTTGTTAAATTGAATTTGAACGATTGCTTTTTTAATTTCGGCATAGGACACTTTCACATCCTTAGTTACCGTGTGTTTTCCTTTGCCAACGGGTTTTGGCTCACGTGCTTTCCACTGCAGCGCAATCATTTGATTGTCTGTAGCTGTTAGGGTTCCCTTTAGCTCTTCGTCGCTATTGGTGATGATTTTTAAAATACGACCCACGTGTTTTTTGTACTGACGCGGTTGCATAAGCGGTGCGGCAGCACCAGCGGAACCTACTTCTAGTGAAAAATCGTGCTCTTCTCTATCAAGGTTGTGCTCAATATGACGGCTCACTTGCATACACTGCTCAAGGGTTACCCCTGCGTCTCCATCAAGTACAACACGGATATGCGAGACTAGGTCGATGCTAATGTCCACCAAAAATAAAGTGGGCTGCTCGGCCAAGGCTTCGTTGAGTAATTCGTGTACGCGTTTATTAAAATCCATAAAATAAAAAAGAGGACAATGTCCCCTACCACTATCCCGTTAAACGATGCAAATATAGAAATAAAATTGGATTTTATATACCTGCTAACAATCTTCAAATTATAGCCTTGTTTGAATTACATTGTTTGTGGGGTGCAGCGCTGATTTATAAAATAAAGTTTGCCATTAAAAAAGCCCACTCAAAATACGAGTGGGCTTTGTTGGCCTACTAGGGATCGAACCTAGACTCTTCTGAACCAAAATCAGATGTGTTGCCAGTTACACCATAGGCCAATATATCAAGCTTCATTTAAAAAATTTGAAGCAAACTTTTACCATTATGCTATGTGCAAACGGTTGGCAAAAATAGCACAAAGTTTTTGTTGTGCCAATAGTTTAAAAAAATCTTGTGTCAAGTTTTAGCAGATATTGTACTTTAGTGCTCTTTACGAGACCTATGAATTTTACCAAAAGAAATACTTTAACAGGTTGGTTTGTATTTTTTATTGCCTTTACTACCTACTACCTAACGGTTGAACCCACAGCAAGTTATTGGGATTGTAGCGAATATATTGCTACATCGGCAAAACTTCAGGTTGGACACCCACCTGGAGCACCCCTTTTTCAGATGATGGGTGCCTTTTTCTCCTCATTTGCCAGTGGGCCCGAAAGCGTGGCTTTCTGGGTTAATATGATGTCGGTAATGGCCAGTGCCTTTACCATACTTTTTATGTTTTGGTCGCTTACACGCATCATTACACGATTTGTTATTAAAGACGAAAGCCCAAAAGGATCAAATGAAATATTGGTGTTGGGCGCAGCGGCAGTTGGCGCATTGAGCTATGCCTTTTCAGACTCCTTTTGGTTTAATGCCGTTGAAGCAGAAGTATATGCCATGGCCATGTTTATCACTTCTGTCATGTTTTGGCTTGGTCTAAGATGGGAAGCAGTAATGCACACACCTCGTGGCGATCGTTGGCTGGTGTTGATTGCATTTCTCATCGGGCTTTCTTTTGGCGTGCACTTTATGGGGCTACTTACCGTACCTGCCATTGGCATGTTGTACTATTTTCGAAACTATCCCTTTTCTTGGAAGTCTTTTGTAATCGCCAATGTGGTTTCCGTTGCCGTATTGCTGTTTGTTTTCAAACTCCTGCTGCCGCTAACGCTTGCCTATTTTGGAAATGCTGAGGTTTTCTTTGTCAATTCATTTGGATTGCCGTTTAATTCAGGAACCATCATTGCTGGTTTATCCATCATTGCTTTTTTCTTTTGGGGCTTGCGCTTCACCCAGCAAAAAAAATGGGTTCAGCTCAACACAGGACTTTGGTGTATTGCCTTTATACTCATCGGTTTTTCTTCATGGATTATGCTGCCCATTCGCGCCAACGCAAATACCGTTATTAACGAAAACGCACCGGCCGATGCGCGTGCATTATTAGCCTATTACAACCTAGAGCAATATCCCGAAACCCATTTGTTCTATGGCCCCATGTATACCGATATGTATGCAGGACAAAATGAAAACGACCCCTATAGAGACGACAAGCCCAAATATGAAAAAGATCTAAAAAAAGGGCGGTATGAAATTGTCAATGCTTGGAAAGATGCGCGCATCAATGCCAATAACAAACATACAGGATTGCTTCCCCGGATGTGGAGCTCCGGAAATGCGGTAAACTACATCACTTATTACGGCGCACCTGATTTTGACATCAAGCCCGAATATCGAAACCAAGAAAAGCTTATTGATTTAATAAATGACTTTATTTCAAGGGTTAACAACAATGAAGTTGATGCGCAAGGGTATCACGAGTTTTTACAGCGCTTTGGCTCCTATATTGACATTGAAAAACCTTCTTTAGTAGACAACCTAACTTATCTGTTTGACTTCCAAATAAATTATATGTATTTCCGCTATTTTATGTGGAATTTTGCTGGCAAACAAAATGACGAAAAAGGGGAGCTAGATCCGTTTAATGGCAATTGGATCAGCGGCATATCATGGCTGGACAGCATCAGGCTAGGGCCACAAAACAACCTCTACCAAGATGCAAAAAACAACAAAGGCCGCAATACCTACTTTATGCTGCCCTTGTTCTTAGGCTTACTGGGCGCTTTATTTTTATACCAACAAGACAAAAAACAATTTTGGGTGCTGCTGGTGTTTTTCCTCTTCACGGGCTTGGCACTAAAAGTATATCTCAACGAACGCATCTTTGAACCGCGTGAACGTGACTACGCACTTGTTGGTTCTTTTTATGTGTTTGCCATGTTTATTGGTATTGGTGTAGTAGCCCTTGGCGACAGCCTTAAAAAAGTGGTTTCAGCCCGTGTGGCGGCTCCTTTGAGTGTAGTGCTTTGTTTGTTGGCAGTACCTGTGCTTATGGGCTCTCAAAATTGGGACGACCACGATCGTTCAAATCGATATACGGCACAATCAACTGCAAAAGCCTATTTAGATTCTATTGACGAAGACAAAGACGCCATGATTTTTACCATTGGTGACAACGACACTTTTGCCATTTGGTATGCGCAAGAAATTGAAGGCTATCGTACCGATGTGCGAAGCATCAACACGCAACTGCTGGCGACCGATTGGTATATTGACCAGCTAAAACGCAAAACTTATGAGAGCAATCCCATTCCATCACAACTGAGCCATAAACAGTATGCCTACGGAACACGTGATTATGTCAAGTTTGAGGCGGTGAACGACAGTGTGCGTTGGGATTTGGCAGACTTTATGACTTGGGTGTCTAGTGACAACCCGCGTACACGCTACAAGCATTTGCTACAACAATACGAAGTAGATTTAGATAGAGTGCCAGAACAGACACTTGACATGGTGTACTATCCCACCAATAAAATCAGGGTACCCGTCAATAGAGAAAATGTATTAAGGAGTGGCGTGGTTAAGCCCGAAGATGCTGATTTAATTGTGGATTATATCGACATTGACTTGCCTAAGTCTGGTCTGTATAAAAACCGTTTAATGATGCTAGACATCTTGCATAACAATGATTGGGAGCGTCCCATATATTTTACTGGGGGTAGTTATGACGACCAAGAGTATATCTGGATGAAAGACTATTTACAGTTGGATGGGCTGGTCTATAAGTTGGTGCCCATAAAAACACCCGAAAATCCCATCAACCCTTATCAAATGGGGCGCATCGATGCTGATAAAATGTATGACATTGTCAAAAAATGGGATTGGGGAAATGCAGATAGCGACCAAGTATATCACGATCCAGAAACACGTAAAAACAGCATTTCTTTTAGAAGTAATTTAACACGACTAGCAGAACAACTAACCAAAGAAAATAAGTCCGAAAAAGCGATTGCTATTTTGGATTTAACAATGGAAAAAATGCCATTTAAATATTTTGGGTATTACAGCCTGTTAACGCCAATTGTTGCCGCTTACTACCAAGCTAATGCCAACGAAAAAGCAGGTGCCTTGGCTGAACAAATTGCTAACAAGTACCGTGAAAAACTCCATTATTATAACTCCATTGGAGATGCCAACCAACGGGCTTATGCAGAAATCATACTAACAGACATGGAGCGCTATCGTGCAGTTGTGGATGCGACGGTGGCCGCTGAACACTTTGCCATTGCCAAGGGATTAATTCAAGGTTTTATTGAAAGTTCAAGGACTTTTGCGCCCTTGTATTCAGCCTATGATTATTATACACCCATGATGCCTTATGTGGCTGTATTGTTTGATGCAGGAATGGAAACCTCAGGGCGGCTGTTATTTGATGCCATTGCTCAAGTCTATCAAAACAGGCTTGCGCTGTTCAGTCAAGTACCCGATGAGGAGCTCACCTATTATAAGGAAAGTATCGCCTATGAAGTTAGTGGGTACCAAGAATTGGTTGAGAGCTATCAAATGGTGGAGCCAGATTTAGCGCTCGTATCAGAAGTCAATAAGGCCTTTAGAAAAGCTATAGCGCCTTATCAACTGGATTAGACAAAATCTTTCATCAGACCAATAAGTGTATTGGCATCTTGTTCGCCGCTTTGTCGCCAAACCATCTCTCCTGATTTGTATATCATCAGCGTAGGTAGTCCTTTGACACGTAGGGCTTCGGCTAATTTGGGATTTTTGTCAACATCTATTTTTACTACTTTCCCATTATCGCCCATAGCAGCTGCAACATCCCGAAGCACGGCATGCATTTGCACAGAGGGGTCATTCCAGTCGGTGTAAAAACTCAACAGAAGGGGAATATTAGCATCAATTAATTCTCCAAACTTGGACATGATGTATTATTTGATAGTTCAAAAATACATTTTTTCCACAACTCAACGAATATGAACACAAGCCAAGGCTTTTTATTATTGAAAATTCCTTTTTCCCTTTCGGCTTATAAGTCCTATTTTTAACACAGTTTAAAAACAACTATGTCCAAAAACCGCCTTTTCCTTTTAGATGCCTATGCTTTAATTTTCCGAGGTTATTACGCTTTTATCAAAAACCCCAGAATCAATTCCAAAGGCATGGACACCAGTGCCATATTGGGCTTTACCAATTCCCTTTTTGATGTAATCAAAAAAGAGCGCCCCGATCATCTGGCAGTTGCTTTTGACAAGGGAGGTTCAAAATTTAGAAACGATATTTTTTCTGACTACAAAGCCAATCGATCAGAAACGCCAGAGGCCATTAAAATTGCCGTTCCCTATATCCAGCAGCTGCTCAAAGCCCTGCACATTCCCATCATTGAGCTGGAAGGCTATGAAGCCGATGATATCATCGGTACGCTAGCCAAGCAAGCAGAAAAAGAATCTTTTGAGGTGTTTATGGTTACGCCTGACAAGGACTTTGCCCAGTTGGTTTCCGAAAACATATTCATGTATCGCCCTGCGCGCATGGGCAATGGCATTGAAATTTGGGGCATTCCTGAAGTGCAAAAAAAGTTTGAAATAACACATCCCGAACAAGTCATTGATTATTTAGGCATGATGGGCGATGCCGTTGACAATATTCCCGGGCTGCCGGGTGTTGGCGACAAAACCGCCAAAAAATTTCTTGCGCAATACGGCTGCATGGAAGCGCTGCTGGCCAATACAGCCGACCTCAAAGGCAAATTGAAAGAAAAGATTGAAGCCAATAAAGAACTTGGGCTGTTGTCTAAAAAACTGGCCCGTATTATGCTGGACGTGCCTGTGCAGTTTGATGCCGGTGACTATAAACTATCAGACCCAGATGTGCCTGCGGTTAGTGAACTGTTTCAAGAATTGGAGTTTAGACGCTTGAGCGAAACTTTTATGAAAGTCTTTAAGCCCACCGAAGCCACTCCTGAAGCAACAAAAATCGAGACCAAAGCAGCTCCTGCCGCCTTTGATTTGTTTAATCAACCTGGAAGTGGACAAATTGAAAGCTTGTCTACATTCAAATCGCTTGACACTGTTCCACACCACTACCAATGTGTGCAAACCGAACTGGAGCGCAAGCTGTTGTTGCAGACCATGCAACGTCAAAAAAGTGTTTGCTTCGATACGGAAACCACAGGACTAGACGCTGTGAGTGCATCGCTCGTTGGTATCGCATTTAGCTGGCAAGCCCACACGGGATACTATGTGCCCATCCCAGAAGATACCGATGCGCGTAAGGCAGTTCTTAATAGTCTGACGCCTTTTTTTGAGGATGAAGCCATTGAGAAAGTGGGACAAAACCTTAAATATGACCTCAAAGTGATGCAACAGCATGGGATTTCGGTCAAAGGAAAATTATTTGATACCATGCTCGCGCACTACATTATCAATC
>QXZR01000110.1 GCA_009886265.1 Flavobacteriaceae bacterium | reverse complement strand
GCAAAGAAAAAAACAAAAGAAACGCCTTTGATGAAGCAGTACAATCAAATCAAGGCGAAGTATCCCGATGCACTGCTTCTTTTTCGCGTGGGCGATTTTTATGAGACCTTTGGACAAGATGCCGTTAAGGCAGCCCGTATTTTAGGTATTCTATTGACCAAGCGTGGCGCTGGCAGCACATCTGAAACCGAATTGGCAGGCTTTCCCCATCACTCGTTACATACTTACTTGCCCAAGCTGGTACGCGCCGGACAGCGTGTCGCTATTTGCGATCAGCTGGAAGATCCCAAGCTCACTAAAAAAATTGTAAAACGCGGCGTCACCGAATTGGTAACACCCGGAGTAACCCTGACCGACGGCGTGTTGGAAGCGAAAAGCAATAACTTTTTAGGTGCACTCCATTTGCAAAACAACGTCTTGGGTTTTGCTTATTTGGATATTTCAACGGGAGAGTTTCAGTGGGCGCAAGGTGCGCTGTCTGAAATCAGTGCACTGTTGCAACAGCTTGAAGTAAAGGAATTGTTGGTTTCCAAACCACAGCGTAAGGCCATTGCAGCATTGCTGGGCGATAGCCTTCCCTTTTTTGTGTTGGAAGACTGGGTTTTTCAAACCGAATACACGGCTGAAAAGCTGATGCAGCACTTCGGGGTCAAAACCCTCAAGGGCTTTGGTTTTGACGGCGCAGATATGGGCATGATTGCTGCAGGTGTTGTACTTCATTATTTGTCCGAAACCGAACACGCCAAACTTGGTCATTTGGTGCAACTCAAACACCACAATCCACAACAGCAGGTTTGGATGGATCGCTTCACGGTAAGAAATTTAGAGCTTATTTCACCCAATGCTCCTGAAGCAATAACGCTTTTGGAGGTGGTAGATCATACGGTTACGGCCATGGGCGGTCGCTTGTTGCGTCGCTGGATTACAGCCCCAGTAACGGATGTAGCTATCATTGAAAAACGATTGGATGTGGTTGCCTTTTTTAGGGAGCAGCAAGGGCTTCACCAACAGGTGTTGTCTTGCCTAAAGCAAGTCACCGACATAGAAAGACTGGCTGCCAAAGTAGCTACGGGACGTATTAATCCAAGAGAAGTCAATGCACTACGTCACGCATTGATGCAAACTACTGCCATCACAGGGCTATTGTCCGATGCCGATCCTGTGGCGCCTTTATTAGCGACCATTGACGACAGCCAGTCTATTACAGGTCATATAGCCACTTGGCTTGCCACGGAAGCTCCTGCACAAATGGGGAAAGGGCAAACCATTGCTGCGGCTGTGTCTGCTGAATTAGATGAATTACGGGCATTAGCACAAGGCGGACGTGATACGTTGGATGCCATGTTGGCGCGTGAAACGGAGCGCACGGGAATTCCTTCGCTCAAAATTGCCTTTAATAACGTATTTGGTTATTATATCGAGGTGCGCAACCTGCATAAAGACAAGGTACCTGAAGAATGGATACGCAAGCAAACCTTGGTCAATGCGGAGCGTTATATCACAGACGAACTAAAAACCTATGAAACCAAGATTTTAGGGGCAGAAGAGCGTATCGCTGTTTTGGAACAGCAGCTTTTCCACGAGCTGATAGCCTATTTGGCTCCTCACATCCAATCGTTTCAAAACACAGCACGGGGCATTGCACAGCTGGACGTTTTACACGGATTCACCACCTTGGCTACCAAAGAAAACTACTGTCGTCCTGAGTTTGTTTCCAATGCTTCGCTGGAGATTGTTCAAGGCAGACACCCTGTTATTGAGCAGCAGTTGCCACACGAGAGCCCTTATATTCCAAACGATGTATATCTCGATAACGACACCCAGCAAATCATTATGATTACGGGCCCTAACATGTCGGGTAAGTCGGCTATTTTGAGACAAACAGCGCTTATCGTATTGATGGCACAAATGGGAAGTTATGTGCCTGCTGCCGAGGTGCGCTTGGGTGTTGTAGACAAACTCTTTACGCGTGTGGGTGCCAGTGATAATATTTCCAAAGGGGAGTCTACTTTTATGGTAGAAATGCATGAGACGGCAGCCATTATGAACAATATTTCGGAACGCAGCTTGATATTGCTTGACGAAATTGGACGCGGCACCAGTACCTACGACGGTATTTCGATTGCTTGGGCATTGGCGGAGTTTGTACATGAGCATCCCACTCATCCCAAAACACTTTTTGCCACGCATTATCACGAGCTAAATGAAATGTCATCACAATTTGAACGCATTAAAAACTACAATGTGTCGGTGCAAGAAACAGCCGATGATGTCTTGTTTTTACGCAAGTTGGTTCCTGGCGGTAGTGCGCATAGCTTTGGAATTCATGTGGCAAAAATGGCGGGGATGCCCAAGTGGATTTTGGAGCGCTCCAAACAGATGTTACAGCAATTGGAAGCCTCTCGTCATGCTGCTGAAACGGGTGAAGAACCCTTGCAGCTAAGCATGTTTCAGTTAGATGATCCGTTGCTTGAAGATGTACGCAAACAAATATTGGCTTTAAACATTGATGAACTGACGCCAGTTGAGGCATTAATGCAGCTCAACGACCTTAAACGAAAACTAGGCAAATAGTTTTGCGTAGAAAACATAGATTTTCTTACATTTGCGTTCCAATTGCGAAAGTAGCTCAGGGGT
>QXZR01000011.1 GCA_009886265.1 Flavobacteriaceae bacterium | reverse complement strand
CAACTGTCAATGGAGCAACTGCAGAAGAAAACGTAGACACGTATACAAACTTAGCTAGTGCAACCGCATCAGCAAATGACTGGGTGCTGCTGACAGATAATTATACACATACCCAAAACGATCAAAGTTTTTTATATGTAAAAGGGCCTGACGTAGTCGAAGATATAGGAGTTGATTATTACATCGATAATTTTTCGTTGGTCACCATAGGGGAAAATGAAGTGGATTTCACAACTGCTGGAGATGTCGTTGATATTGGAGCCTATGAGTATCAACCTCAACCACTTTCACTGTCAGACCATCCTTCGCAAGCAACTGCTGTTTACGCCTACCCCAATCCAACTAAAGACATGCTAACGCTTATTAACGTTACAGACGAAGAAAGTGTTGTGGTTTTCGACGTATTGGGCAAAAAACTAGCCATTCAACAACAAAGAAATGCGAATAGCCTAAAGCTAAACGTGTCTAAGCTTGATACTGGGATCTATTTTATAAACGTCTCAAATAATAATGGCGAGACAAAATCCATACGATTCATCAAGAAGTAAGCAATAAAAAACCACCATTTCAACATATTGAAATGGTGGTTTTTACTTTAAAGACTTGTAGCTATGCGCTGCGTCTTAGGCTTATTTCTTTTTCCAAAGATTGTTCATTTCTTCTAGTGTCTTGCCCTTTGTTTCAGGTACATATTTGAGAACAAATACAGCAGCCAATACAGACATGATTCCGTATATCCAATAAGCAAAGCCATTATTGAATGTGTCAACCAGATATGAATTTTCATTCATTACTGGGAAGGTTGCAGATACCAGCCAATTGGAAAGCCATTGAGCTGCTACTGCAATAGGCATGGCCTTGTTGCGGATATCGTTCGGGAAAATTTCAGCAAGTAGTACCCACGTAACCGGCCCCCAGCTCAATGCAAATGCAGCTACATAAACCATCATACAAATAAGCGCAGCGTATCCGCCTATCTCGGCATAGAATGCAAATCCTAAGGCAATCATGGCAACAGCCATGCCTACCGCACCAATAAACATCAACGGCTTTCGCCCATAATTGTCTACCGTTTTAACGGCAACTATGGTAAATAGGAAGTTTACAATTCCAACAATAATGGTCTGTAGTAAGGCAGCATCTGTACCCAAGTCTAAGGTTTTGAAAATCTCTGGCGCATAGTACAACACAACATTAATCCCCACAAACTGCTGAAACACAGAAAGCAAAATACCGATGATGATAAGACCCCATCCGTATGTGAGTGCGCTATTGGTTTTAACAACAAGCGTGTTCTTAATATCGCTCAAAATGCTTTGTGCTTCGCTCTCGCTATTTACTTTCTTAAGAATTTCTAATGCCTCTGCTTCTTTGTTGTGAGACACCAAAGATCTCGGCGTATCTGGTACAAAATATAAAAGTGCCAAGAAAATACTAACGGGTACCAATTCGGAGGCAAACATATAGCGCCATCCAATCTCGTTAAGCCATAAATCGTCACCACTCAAGGCAATGAAATAGTTCACAAAATAGACAACCATAAAACCACCTACAATGGCCAATTGGTTATAGGATACTAATTTTCCCCTATCCTTGGCCGGAGCAATTTCGGCAATATAAACAGGTGACAACATGGATGCTATACCAACACCAATACCACCAATAAACCTATAGATCATAAAGATGGTTGAAAGCGTGTGATCGCCTTGACCAAGTGGTTGAAAAAACAATTCAGGAAGTGCTGAACCTAGTGCCGAAATAAAGAATAAAACACCAGCGATTACCAGTCCTTTTTTTCTTCCGAATTTCTTACCCACAAGTCCAGCAAGAGCGCCACCTACAATACACCCGATGAGTGCAATGGAAACAAGCCATCCTTTTAAGGAACTAGCAGCTAACTCGTCTAATCCTTTGGGTTCAATAAAAAAAGCGTCTAGAGAACCTACCGTTCCCGCAATTACGCCAGTATCATAACCAAAGAGCAGACCACCTAATGTAGCCACTAAAGTTAATCTCAATAAATATGATTTGTTTCCCATGATTGTTTGTTTATATATGGTTGTTTAAAATATTCTCTAAATACTCTTGCTTGCCGCTTCTCGCTTTGATGGCATCCGTATTGCTGGTCGCCACATCAAATAAGTCGCTCAGTGATAATTTTCCTTGCTCAAACGCAGACCCATTACCACTATCAAAAGAAGCATAACGCCCATTAACTATTGACGAAAAGGCAGGGTCGTTGAGTACTTTGTCTGCTACCAGAAGCCCACGTGCAAAGGTATCTGCACCGCCAATGTGCGCGTGGAACAAATCTTCCAAGTCTGTAGAGTTTCTTCTAATTTTAGCGTCAAAATTAACACCTCCACCTTGTAAACCTCCTGCTTTTAGAAAAACCATCATGGCTCTAGCCGTTTCTTCAATGTTGTTGGGGAACTGATCTGTATCCCAGCCGTTTTGGTAGTCACCCCTATTGGCATCAATACTACCCAACATATTGTCATTGGCAGCAACAGTGAGCTCGTGCTCAAAAGTATGCTGTGCTAAGGTTGCGTGGTTTACTTCAATGTTTAATTTAAAGTCGTCTTGAAGACCATATTTTTGCAAGAACCCAATGGAAGTTGCCGCATCAAAATCGTATTGGTGTTTGCTCGGCTCCATAGGCTTAGGCTCAATAAAGAACGTTCCTGTAAACCCTTGTGAACGTGCATAGTCTTTGGCCATGGTTAAAAAACGCGCCATGTGATCTTGCTCGCGTCCCATATCTGTATTTAGCAATGAAATATATCCTTCGCGACCACCCCAAAACACATAGTTTTCACCATTGAGTTTCATGGTAGCATCCAATGCCATTTTAACTTGTGCGCCAGCATAGGCAACTACATCAAAATCAGGGTTGGTAGCCGCACCGTTCATATATCTTGGGTTGGAAAAGCAATTTGCCGTTCCCCACAAAAGCTTGATACTAGAGGCATCTTGCTTGGTTTTAATATAGTCTGTAATGGCTGCCAATCGCTTTTCTGATTCGACCAATGAACTGCCTTCTTGAATAAGATCATAGTCGTGAAAGCAGAAGTAATCAAAGCCCATTTTAGATATAAATTCAAAAGCAGCATCTGCTTTGTCTTTGGCTGCTTGGACGGGATCGTTGCTTTGGTCCCAAGGAAAATTTTGGGTACCTGCGCCAAACGGATCAGAACCTTGGCCACAGAAGCTATGCCAGTAAGCAATAGCGAATTTGAAATGTTCGCGCATGGTCTTGCCCGCTACAACTTGATCTGGATTATAGTATTTAAATGCCAAAGGGTTGTCCGATGCTTTTCCCTCGAATGCAATTTTTAGTATTCCCTTGAAGTATTCTTTATCTCCCACAGTAAAATTATTTATTTATTATTGTATTAAGTTCTTTTTCCCAATTTTCATAGGCTTCGACATAGGCGTCTGCATTTTTTTGAGGCGTATAACTACTCACGTAATCATTATTAGAAATACGTTCACCAAAAGCGACCAAATCGTCGTGGCGCACCGAAGCAGCCCTTGCTGCACCAATGGCGCCGGTTGTATTGTAAATTTCAATCTCTTGTCCAATCAAGGATGCGATGGTGTTAGAGAAAACCTCAGATCTGAACAGATTGTCATTTCCAGCCCTAATGACATGCAAAGGGGTGTTGTCGCTTTTAATAAACTTCATCCCATAAATAAAAGAGAATGCAATACCTTCAAGTGTTGCTCGGTAAATGGAACCTTGGCTGTGTTTATTCAGGTTGATGTTTAGCATCCTGGCTTCAATATTTTTATTGCCCAACATACGCTCCGCGCCATTGCCAAACGGCATCACGCACAAACCATTGGCACCTATGGGTGCGGCATCGGCAAGTTGGTTCATGTGGTTGTAACTCTCAGCTCCTGTGTTATTTTTCATCCACCTGTACTGTATTCCAGCACCATTAATACAAAGTAACTTTCCGATAACGGGTGCAGCCGCTGTATGGTTTACATGTGCAAAATGATTGATGCGTTCAAGTTCTTTTGTTTGCATGCTGTCTGTTAACGCATATACCACTCCAGAAGTTCCGCCTGTAGCAGCAACCTCTCCAGGCTTCATCACATTAAGCGACAATGCATTGTTGGGTTGATCCCCAGCACGGTATGTTATGGGAGTTCCCGATTTCAATCCAGAGGCTTCAGCCCCCTGTTGATTAAGCTTTGCCTGCACGGAAAAATTATCGACCAAATCGGGTGTCATGTCTGGGTTAAGGTTGTAAAACGACAACAGCCAATTTGCAGGCTCGTTGTTTTTATAATCCCAAAGTGTACCCTCCGATAAGCCGTTGATGGTAGTGGTTATGTCTCCCGAAAACTTATAGGCGATATAATCGCCAGGGAGCATGTATTTATGGATGTTCTCATAAATGTCTGGCTCGTTGTCATGCACCCACTTTAACTTGGATGCTGTGAAATTTGCAGGACTGTTGAGCAAGTGCTCCATACATTTTTTGGCGCCAAGTGCTTTAAAGGCTTCGTTTCCGATATCCACAGCCCTACTGTCACACCATATGATGGCATTTCGAAGTGGTGCTCCATTACGGTCTACCACGACTAAACCATGCATTTGATAAGCAATCCCAATCCCGTTAATCTTAGCCGAATCAATGCCTGTTTGTTTTAGGAGTTTTTTTGTAGCCAAGCAAACCAGTTCCCACCATACCTCAGGGTCCTGTTCTGCCCAAGATGCTTTTGGGCTAATCATGCCCATCTCACCCTCAGGCTCGTGTGTTACGGCAATTTGCTTGCCTGTCTTTACTTCTACCAGTGCAGCTTTAATCGACGAACTGCCAATATCATATCCTATGTTGTACATCTATTGAAGTAACTTTGGTTTATTAAAATCTCCAATCGCTACCAAAGTAGGTCTTCATTGGATCAATTGTTCCGTCTTCGTTGTGTATAAATGTAGTGAATTTAACATTTCTCAAATGCGTTTTGCCTGATATTTCGGTGTCGTGATAAAACAGAAACCACTGATCACCAACTTTTAAGGTGGAGTGGTGGTTTGTCCAACCCTGTACGGGTTCGTTGAGTACACCTTGATAGGTAAATGGTCCGTAGGGATTGTCGCCAGTGGCATAGGCCAAAAGGTGGGTGTCACCAGTTGAGTAGCTCAAATAATACGTGCCTTTGTGCTTGTGAATCCAAGGCGCTTCAAAAAACCTTCTGTCTAAATCTTTAGTCAAAATGGGATTGCCGTCCTTATCTAAAATTTCAATTTGCTTTACTTCTTCGGAAAACTCAAGCATGTCGTCTGAGAGTTTTGCAATTCGTGGTAATATGGCGGGATTTTCTGGAATACCCATATCCTTTAAGGAACCGTTTTCGTCATAAGATCCATTTTCCCAACGCTGCAATTGTCCGCCCCAAATACCACCATAGTATATGTAAGCACTACCATCATCGTCTACAAAAACAGCAGGATCAATGCTGTAGCTATCTTTCATTGGTTCTGGTTGTGGTGTAAACGGTCCTTCGGGTTTGTCTGAGGTTGCAACGCCCAATCTGAATATGTTATCGGCATCTTTTGCAGGGTAATACAAATAATAAGTGCCGTCTTTATATGCCGCATCTGGTGCCCAAAATTTGCTTTTTGCCCAAGGCACATCATCAACACTTAAGCCTACTGGATGAACCCTAACGTCACTGCCGTCTAAGTTCATAGACAACACTTGGTAGTCAATCATATTAAAATGATTCCCGCTGTCGTCTTCAATACCACCTGACTCAATATCGTGTGAGGCATAAATATAAATGCGGTTGTTGAAAATATGTGCTGAGGGATCGGCTGTAAAGATTTCACTAACCAAAGGTGTGTTTAAAAAATCTGGATTTGAATTTAATTGCTCTGATAATTGACCGCAAGAACTCATTGATACAAATACAACTAGCAGTGGTAAAAAAATAGAAAAAAATTTGTTGAACATGTGTTTTGGCTTAGTGTAATGCCAAATATATTATAGTGACCTGCTGAGATGTATAATAAATTGAGCAAAAACTAATACGTGGGTTTCAAATCAATGAAATAAGTAGCGCTTCATAGCACATTTGCAGCTAACAAGCTTAAGGAAGTTAATTAATAATGTACCTCCATATAATCTTCATCCTTTAATGTTCCAAGCAGCGATTTGTTTGGCTTGTTCCATTTTGAAGTGCGGTCTAGCGGGTGAAGTGTTGGCTTTATTAATGGCATAGTATGGGTAATCAAAAAGTCGCCCTGCTGAGTCATCCATCGCAATAATTCTTTTGACAGTTCCGCCTTAACCTGATTGTATTTGGTGTTGGCTGCCAAATTGCGATGTTCATAAGGGTCGTTCTCTAAGTCATACAACTCCTCATAAGGAACATTTTTATACGATCGGGCGCCGAGCTTGATAAATGCATTAACAGCCGGGTTAGCACCAAGGTTTTGCTCCATCACTTCCATGGCATTGAAGTTTCGAATGTATTTATAACGCATTCCACGTACCGATCTAGAGGGGAATACCTCACACTTTTGGATATTTTGTCTGGTCGAAATTGCATAAACGTAATCCCTGATTTGTTTGTCTTCACCTGAAAGTAAAGACAAGAAACTGCGGCCATCTATATTATCGATATCATCTCCGCCAGCGGTGTCAATCAAAGTGGGTAACACATCGGCTATGGTCACCAATCGGTCAGATTGGGTTTGAGGTGCTACCTTTCCAGGCCAGCGTACGACCATAGGAATTTTAATTCCCGTTTCGCGAACACTCCATTTTCCCTTTAATCCGTGGTCAGACATATACATAAACAAGGCTTTATCTAATACCTTCTCAGATGTTAACATACTAAGGACACGTCCAAGTTGGGCATTATCATCTTCAATGTTTTGATAATAACCAGACTTGCTACGCGCAATGTTTTGTTTTGGATTCCTGACTGAGGGATCGTAGTCTAATGGCTTATCGGCATATTCATTTTGCTTGGGGTATGGGCCGTGCGGAAGGTCGGAAGCGAAAATGATACAGAATGGTTTTGTTGCGTTTTGGATATATTTTTTTACTTTTTTGATAGGCAACAATCTGTTTTCAACCGTGTGATAGAAATGTGCCCAGTTAAAAACAGAAGAAGGCTTGATATGCCCCTTACCTGCCAAAATAACTTCATACCCCAAATCGCTAAAGTAATCGTTGATATCTTTCACTTTTTTAACAGGCAGGTGATTCGCCATACAGCCATTTCTCACTGGAAAAAGCCCTGTAAATAATTGGGAACGACTTGGTGCACAAATCGCCTGTGCGGTGTAAGCATTTGAGAAAGACATGCCCTCGCGCACCAGACGGTCATAGTGCGACGTATCAACTTGATCATTACCGTGGATTTCATAATCCCATGCATTTTGATCATCAGCTAGGTAGATGACAATGTTTGGTGTTGAGGTCACGCTAGATTCTTGGCCTTGAATCAAAAATGAAAATAATAAGGCAGGAAATATAAAAGTGTATGAAAATTTCATAAATATTATAAAATAGATGCAATGATTGATGCAATAAAACTAACAATTATAATTCATCTGCTGTCTTTGTCAACACAAATAGGCGATTATATTGTTACAAATGGTTAAATAATTACAATACCACAGCTTGTTTGGTCAATTTTTTATATTAGTTTTACTTAAATGAATAAAATTTACCATTCTTTACTTTTTAGTTTGATTTTCGTTTTTGGTGCATGGGCACAAGAAAATTCCTTTTTGTTTGTGGAGACAAACGAAGATATAGGCACACGTGCCATCACTTGTATGATCAATGATTCCAACAACCAACTGTGGATAGGAACCTATGGTGGTGGTCTGAAAAGATATAACGGCATAGGCGTTGAAACATTCAAACATGATGTAAATGCAGCTTCTGCCTTATCGAGTTCAGAGATTCACGATTTATATATAGACCAAAAAGATGCCTTGTGGATTGCTACCAGCAACGGCTTAAATCTATACAACCAAAAAACAGGGGCTTTTTCACAGGTTAACCCATCGGGACTAAAACTGTCTGTGCACAGCTTAGCACAATTGGATGAAATCCGAATCATTGTTGGCTCACACCAAAAAGGTATGTATGTCTTCAATACAGTTAGCAAAGAATTTCAAAAAGTCGCACTTGAAGATGGTATTGAGGAAAATGGGCTGCAAGTAAATGATATCGCAGTAGACAAATTAAAGCGCATTTGGGTTGGCAGTAATATGGGTTTAATGCAGCTTGATTTCACCGCACTAAAACTAAAATATGTTGAAAATCGCAAGCTGCAAAACGAGCGCCTGTTGTCTAGTGAAATCATCAGTTTAGAAGCTGATAAGTTTGGAAGCATATGGGCAGGAACAGAACAAAATGGTGTTTTAAAAATAATTCCTACTACCGCTACAAATTTTGCATTGGAACACTACCCCATAACGGAAAAACGCATTTTTTCAATTGAAGAATACAAAGACGGTCTAATTTTATGTGGCTCTGAAAATGATGGGTTATTTGTATTATCCAGCGATGGGAACGTTTTGAATCATTATCTAAAAGAAATTGGAGACGATTTCAGCATTCAATCCAATTCTGTTTGGTCCATACATTGTGATGATAACGACCGTGTTTGGATGGGCTACTACGACCAAGGCGTGGATAAATTTGACCCCAAGCACTTTAAGTTTAGTTTCCTTCAGAACAACAATGAAAGCAAGGTAACGCCTTTTCCATCTTCCATTTCTTCAATTGCAAAAGACGAACGAGAGCGTGTTTGGTTTAGTTGTATTGACAAAGGGGTTTATGTATATGAACCCGCCAAAAATAGCTACACACACCTTAACAATCCCGCAAACAATATTGCCAAGGGACTCAATAGCATGGACATTCCCTCTTTGTTTATAGACAGCAGGCAAAATGTATGGGTGGCCTCATGGTACAACGGTATTTATTTATTGAAAAAAGGTTCCCGTCGATTTATAAATTTCAGCACAAAATCATATAGAAACACATTAAAATCAAACCGAATTGTAAGCTTTTCTGAAGATTCGAATGGTGTGGTTTGGATAGGCACTTTTTTAAGCGGATTGGTTTCCTATGACCTAAATACTGGTAAGCTTACAAGTCACGATAGTGAAGCGTTTCAAAAGTTTGAACTGCAAAATGGCAACATCAGAAAGGTTATTGTGGACAAGGACGATAACGTTTGGATGGGTACTAGAAAAGGGATTTATAAATACGACCAAAAAAAGGACGAAGTCGTTTCTTTTAACGCCAAAATTCGTGATTTATCAAAAGGGGTTATCGCTGACTTTATCGTTTTTGCGTTATATGAGGATAGCAATAACAACATCTGGGTTGGTACTGATGGTTATGGGCTGTTTAGTTACTCGGCGGTTCAGGACTCCTTTACTTGGCATGGAAAAGACAGTGAAATCAGGAATATGTCTATTAATTCTATTACGCAAACCTATGACGGGTATTACTGGTTGGGTACAGACGATGGTCTCATTAGATATGACCAAAGCAACGAGGACTTTCGCATTTTTGAATCTGCAGACGGGCTTTTAAGTAAGAAAATAAATCGCAGTGCCTTCTATACCGAACGTAATACGCTTTACCTTGGAACTAGTGAAGGCATAAACTTTTTTAATTTTAACAATATCCCGTTAAACACAAACCTGCCAAAAATCATTTTTCAGGATTTAAAAATCGGCAATAAAAAGATTGCTGTTGCAAAGGAGGGGCCACTTAAAAAATCAATCCAATACAGCGACACCATACTCTTAAGTCACAACCAATCTTCTTTTTCAATTGATTTTGTTGGCGTAAACATGACCCGTGGTGAGAAAAATAACTATGCCTATATGCTTGAAGGCTTAGACCGCGATTGGAACTATGTTGATCAACAACGCACGGCAACCTTTACAAATATTAAGCCTGGGAAATATGTGTTTAAACTCAAGGCAGCCAATAATGACGGTATTTGGACCAAAGCATCTAAGGATATATTTATAAAAGTACAGCCGCCTTATTGGGCAACTATAGGGGCTAAAATTTGCTATTTTATAATTATATGTGGACTTGGGTTTTATATTTTTAGCTTAATCAAACTTCGTATAAGAGAACGCAGAAAAGCAGAAGTCGAGCGAAACCAACGCAAGCAAACGGAAGAGCTACACGCAAAAAAAATTCAATTTTTTACCAATATTTCGCATGAATTTAGAACACCACTAACGCTTATGCTTAATCCATTGGAATCCCTATTATCTGCCCCAGATGTTTTGAGTCTGCCAGAAGACGTTAGAACAAAACATAGAATCATTCACCGTAACACCAAAAGAATGAAGCGGCTGATTGATGAGTTGATGGACTTTAGAAAAATGCAGTTTGGGAAAATTCAATTGCGCGTCAAAGAGACAGAGCTATTAGCTGTTGTTAAAAATGTTACTTCTTACTATGAAGAAGAAGCCCTTTACCGAAATATCAATTTGAATATCGCCCATGAAGAAATCAATCAAACGCTAGTTTGGGCTGACCCATCAATGCTGGAAAAGATAATTTTCAACCTACTCTCCAATGCGTTTAAAGCAACTAAAGAGAGTGGAACCATCGCTGTAGACGTCCGCTATCACGAAGGGGGTGTGGTGTTCCCGCTAATTGATAAAATGCAGCCACAAGACGCGTTTGAGGTTATAATTAAGGACAGTGGCATAGGCATCAAAAAAGAAAACATCAGGAATATATTTGAACGCTTTTATCAAGACAAAGACAATAATGAGCAATACTATGGCGGAACGGGAATTGGTTTAGAGGTGGTTCGAAAATTTGTCGATTATCACAAGGGTAAAATTGAAGTTGAGAGTGAACAGGAGTTAGGCACCTCGTTTAAAATCTTTTTTGCTGCTGGAAAAGCACATTTTTCAGAAGATCAATTTGCTACGTATACCTCCGAACAACCACAGCCAAAAATAAAGCAAAGCATTGAAGAAAGCCTTGAGACAACAGCGCCGCAAGCCGAAAGAGAACACAGCCTTCTTATTGTTGAAGACAATATAGAGCTACGTGAATACCTTAAGTTAGAACTTAAAGGAGCCTATCGTGTTCTTGAAGCTGTGAATGGGAAAATAGGCCTAGAAATGGCCAAACAAAATAAGCCTGATGTTATTATTGCCGATGTAATGATGCCTGAAATGGACGGCATTGAAATGTGTCAACTCCTCAAATCTAATAAGACTACCAGTACGATACCGGTGCTTATGCTCACGGCCAAAGTAGCCGAAAAAGAACGTATAGAAGGCATTGATGCAGGTGCTGATGTCTATTTGAAAAAGCCCTTTAGCGTAAACCTTTTAAAAACGCATTTGCGTCAAATGGTCAAAGCCAAAAACACCTTTTATCAAACGTATTTTAAAAGCCTTGAATTAGATGTGGACGACGTTGGGTATGACAAAAAAATTCTTGCAGACGTTTTGAATGTGATCGGCAACAATTTATCCAAAGAAAATCTATGTGTTCAAGACATTGCCAATGAACTGGGATTGAGCAGAAGTAAGTTGTATAGAAAAATTAAGGCATTAACTGGAAATTCAGCTAATGAAATCATTCGTAAAACACGACTCGAAAAGGCAAAAGAATTATTGGCAAAAACAGATATGACCATTGGTGAGATTTGTTTTAAAGTGGGCTTTGCCTCTCCCTCCTATTTCACCAAAAGGTTCAAAGAGCACACGGGAATTATTCCAAAAGACTACAGGCTTAACAACAAAGACCAAAAAGAGGCATTGACCAATTAATATTCAAAATGTATTATTTTCATAAATTTATCTACCCTACTTATATGGTTTTACTGTTCACTGGCATGACTGTATTTGCACAAGAGAGTACTGCAATCACAGGCAAGGTTATTGATCAAAATGGCTATGAAGTGCCTTACGCAGCAGTGGGAATTTTGCAAAAAAATATGGGTACAACTTCCACTGAAGACGGTACTTTTTATTTCCGTGTCTCAAACAATGAACTTGAAGATAATTTGACCGTTTCCTCTCTTGGGTTTTCAAACTTTTCCATCAAGATTAAAGACTTTTTGAAACTAGAGAAAAAGGAAATTGTACTGGAAGAACAAACAACCAACCTTTCTGAAGTGGTCGTAAATAGCATTGATTTTTATGTCAAGAATGCACTAAAAAAATTACGCGACAATACGGTTAGTAAAAATCATCAGTTGAATATATTGTACCGCAGGTGGTCTGTTGAAGACAATTTATGCCGCTTTTATATTGAGCAAAGTATTAATGCTATTGATCGTGGGCCCAGTTCCTACCTCGTTAAGTTTTCTGTAGACCATGTAAGAACCTCGGCAGATTATAGGTTTGTAAAGAATGAACAGAAATTACACGCGCTAAAGTATATGGAATTTAACAATCCACTGCGAAAAAGCATCAATGTCAAGTCCTATAAGTGGACGAAAACAGGGGATTCAAGCTACGATAATGAAGACGTAATCATTGCCAAAGGGATGATAGAAAATAAGGAGACGATTTGGATGTATATCGGAATGGATTCCTACAAGATTTACAAACTAGAAATGGAAAAGCAGCCCGAAATAGGGAAGTCACTCATTGCAACCTACGTTTACAAGAAAAACAACAAAGGCAAGCTATTTTTGAGTTATCATCAAAGAGAATGGAAAGGGGCTGCAGCCCCATCCGAAAATGTCAAACGCGCCATGAGGAGTAACGGTCAAGCAGTACCTAAATACATCCCAATAGCTTATAGGCATGAGGTATACGTTTTGGACATAGAAGAAGATAAAGCGCTTTTTAATGTCGGTGAGGTCATGCATAACAAGGACATGACTCAGTATAAAACCGCATACGATCCTGCTTATTGGGGAAAATTGAACATACCGCCCAATACACGCTTCTTCAATAAAAATATAGGTGAATTGGTTGATTTGTTTGGTGTACACCTTGAAAAACAATTTAAGTATTCAAATATGCGCTAGAGCTTATTGACCACTTAAATCCAATACTATGGGTTTTGCATTTTCTTTAGTGTGGCGAAAGCCAACCTCATAGGTTTTATCATTAACAGTAACAGTAGCCTTATATTTTCCGTAAAATCCAGAAAAAACAAGGCCTTCATTGGCGTTAAATTCAGTTTTAAGCTTTGTTGACCAAGTATCTTTTATCAATTTCTTAAGTATAAAAAAGGCCTTTTTAGGCTGCATATCGTTGTCTAAAATCCCCGCTGCATGACCGCGCCACGCATTTCTATCAGTCAGGTTCCACATGGTAATGGAACTCACGCTCGGATGGCTAAATAGGAGTGTGTAGAAATCTTTAATATAAGTAGCCTGATATACCTCCTTCTGCTCAAGACTTGGCAGGTTCATCTTTTCCCCTTTTTTCCGTGCTGCTTTGCGCTCCTCCAAAAACACCCCGTGGTCTTTCCAGTTGTTAAACAACTTTGAACTGGTTACGGTAACTTCTGTAAACTGAATGTCTTTACCAAGAGGGGTGAACGTACTAACCAAATCCCATAGCTCTTGCTCCTCAAATACATTGTCATGGGTTTGCATATGCGCTTGCATTCCAATGGCTTGGTAACCCACGTTTTGTTCAATAAAATATTCGTTTAGTTTTAGAAATTCTGGGTCTGTTGGGTGGTAGTGATTATTGGTGTAAATTTTATTGGGTGCTGTTTTATTGGCAAACGCATAGAGCTCTAACATGGCTGGATATATGCCGCCCTTGTGCGTAATCCAACGGGTTACACCACTAGGCGTCACGTGGTTTTTGAATGGTGCAACTGCTTCATTGTAAACATCCCAATATTGGATTTCGGGATAATCAAGCAATAGGTCTTGCATGCGCTTAAAAATTATTTTTTCAAGAGCAACTGGATCTTGAAAGTCAACGACCCATTTGGGTAAAGACTCGTGCCACAACAGCGGGTGTCCCTTGATTTTAATGTCATTTGCTACGGCCCAATCTACTTTTCGACGCATTGTGCGGTTATAGCCTGTCAAATCATTTTTTTCGTCGCGTGCTGCCCAATAAAATCCCAGTGTAACAAAATTAAACAGTTCTTTAACCCGATTTCGGTATATGGTCTGCGCTTTACCGCTAAGCGAACTTGCCTGCGTCATCGAAACGCCAAAGCTGAATTCGTGCCTAACCAACTCAAGGTCTATACTGGTCTTGTCTTCAAGGGGTTTGCCGTCCAAAACGAAAGCCAATTGCACCTCCCCTTTTCTTATATTTTCAATCCTTTCGGCAGCGCCATCTAGTTGCCAAGGGGTATGAACAAGATGCTCCTGGGCCCTTGTGGTAAGCGTAAAAAAAGCGACTACAAAAAATGCAGCTATAAATCGAATTGTCATTTGAGTTGATCTGTTGTGATTGCAAACTACCGCACAATTTGAGTTTGTTTTAAAAGTTTTTTGTCAAAAACTATAATTTTTTAGCGTGATGAAAAAAATGTCCAAATGTGCTGCCAAAGCTGTGGATAGGCACCAGAAATACCGTGACCTGCGTTTTCAACACGAAGGTATTGTACCACAGCCTGATCTGAACAGCCAGAAAAAATATAGGATGCATTTCCCGCTATTGTTGTTTCCACTGGACTTAAATCACATCCAAATTGAACTGCCCATTTTTGTGCGCTTTCATAGGCGCTAAAAAAGGAGTGCCCAAAACGTTCGCCGCCTTCAATTGGAATAACATCGTCTTGTGCTCCATTGATTTGAAATATTGAAACAGGCTTTGTCTGCAAACTGATATTTATGGAAGCTATCAACTGTGAAGCTACTGGTGCAATGGCTTTGAAATGTTGGGTTTTGGCTGCCAAGGTGTTTACCATACCAGCTCCGTTAGAAGAACCGATCGCAAATATTTTTTCACTGTCTACATTAGTATAGGTTAACAAGGTTTCTACAATGGTATTTACAAAAGCTACATCGTCAGCGGTTGATGGCTCTGGCCCTAAGTTCCAAGAGTTTAAATGTCCTTGCGGGTATATTCCAATAAAGGCACCTGAATCTGTAAACTGACTAAGGGTATTCACCCAATGATTATTGTTACCGCCACGCCCATGAAAAGCAAAAACAAGCGGATACTTTGTCGCTGCATCTGAAACCGCAGGCGCTTGAATAATCACAGACCTGCTCACCATTTGACCATCAATTTGCTGCTCAATCTCAATGGTCTTCGTGGTCAATAACTTTGTTGTTTCCACCTCCTCAGTGCTGTCTCCGTCTTGACCGCATGAAAGCAAAGTAACTGCTATTAAAATAAACATATTCATTCTTTTCATTTTCTAGGTTTAGGTATATAATTTATCCAATCGTAATCTGAAAAATCGTTATTATCTTGTCCATTACTTGTAGCATAAAGCCCAATATGTGCCCCTGTAAATCCGTTAAAGAGCACCAAGTCTGCTGTGGTTGTAGTCAATACTTTATAACGCTTGCCCTTGGTCGCATATGAGAATGTATACGTATCATTGGCGGACACTAATTTAAAGCGTATTTCTCCCTTATAGGATTTGAGTTTGTGTGTTTTGATTATTTCTATTTTCTTTTTCTTGTGTAAGACTTCCACAAGCATACCATCAGCTTCTTTGCGAATCACAAAAGACACATAATTATCGTCTTTTTGCACTATAGCAATTCCAGCAGCAGATTCGTTCCCTGAGGGATTAAAGTGCATCTTAGCAGTGAAGACAAAATCACTTTCTGTCTGTTTTACACCCATAAAATGTGCGCGTTTGCGCCTTGAAATGGTGTTAGGATGGGTAAACAGTCGCAGGTGACCTGAGTTTTCGTCAAGGCTATATGTATTTGGCATAGGAACTCTTACAAAGTTCCACGCCAGGTTCAATTTAGTATATTTAAAATCATCGTGGAAAGTCAGGTCTTTTGTAAGTGCGCTACCGTCAAAAATAACGGGGTTTGTTCTTTCAACACGTCCTGTTTTAGGGGCGACTACTGGCCATAAGATTTTTCCTTTTCTTGGATGCATATCGCGCTCCCAACTAACAGGCACCACAAAGGTTTCCCGTCCCATATTTGACTTGCGGTTTAAATCACCACGTACGCCCAATAGGAACATATACCAGCGACCATCATCGAGTTTGATAAGATCTCCGTGTCCGGTGCTGTGCACCCAATTTTCATATGAAAGCTGTCTAGAAGTAAAAATAGGATTTCGTGCATTGGAGACATAAGGACCTGTGAGCTTGTCACTTGCAGCCACCATTACAGCGTGATTAAAGGAGGTACCTCCCTCGGCAATCATCAAGTAATATCTACCCTCATTTTTATAAATATGTGGCCCTTCTGTCCATACGCCATCACATGCGCCACGCCACAAATGATAACGCTCTCCCATCAATTGAAAAGTTTCAAGGTTGAGCTCTTGCATCCAGATTTCTTTCTGATCTATAAATTCAGGATCTTTTGGTTTTTGTTGCCCTGTATACCAGAGGCGGCCATCTTCATCAAAGAAGAGGTCTGGATCAATCCCAGGTGCTCCTTGCACAACAACGGGATCGGACCAAGGCCCTGCCGGATCGGTAGCTGTAATGATAAAGTTATTCCCACCGTGCTTTTTAGTCTTTGCATCAACATATATGGCCGTTGTAATGATATAAAATGTACCGTCATGATAACGCAAGGTTGGGGCGTATATGCCGCCGTTTGGCTGTACGTCTACGAGGTTAACAGCACCAGTACATTGGGCTTCACGTTGCAGTCCGTGACCAATTAAGTTCCAGTTTACCAAATCATTGCTTTTGTGAATAGGTATTCCGGGGAAATATTCGAAAGATGAATTTGCCATATAAAAATAGTCTCCTACTTTACAAATGGATGGGTCTGGATAGCCCCCTGGCAATACGGGATTGGTAAAGGTCTGTGCATATAACATTCCTAAATGCAGCAGCAGCACAGATTTAATCAAAAAAGAAAAGATATTTGACATTTTATATATAAGCGATGACTGACGAGTTATTAAAGTTGAATTATAGTAAATAGTTCAACACTATTTTCGCTCTAATATAAAAAAATGATAAGACTGTCGTTTGTTTAAACGACTAATCAACGGCGGTTTTTCTTCTTTCCCTTTTTAAAGTCGCCAAAAGGACGGCCGCCTTTTTTATGCTTGCTAAAACGATCTCCTTTATTATTTCGCTTTTTAGAGAACCCACCTCCACCTTGCAAGTGCTGGCCTCTTTTCGCCGTGGTGCGAATCTGAATCACACGCCCATCAAGCTTAAAACCTTCAAACGCAGCCAAGACATGGTCTTTTTTATCCATGCTTGTGTTAAAATAAGCATTGTTATCCATCACGTCAACATGATAAATGTCGTCCTTTCCCAAAGAGAGGAAATCAACCAAAAACGCCTTTAATGCTTTCCAGTCGTAATCGTCCCGGCTACCGATATTGATGTCGTAACGGGCATCAGCAGTCTTCTTTGAACGTCCTTGGCCTTCTGGTGCCGCTTTAGAGAGTGCATTTGATTGTTTTTGATAGTAACTGTGTAGTCTATTAAACTCAACAGACATCAGTTTTTTAATCAAATCTTCTTTTGAAAAATCGCCTAAAATGGTATTGACTTCTGCCAAGTAACCGTCAATTTCATCGTTGACATCAGTAGCTTTAATTTTTTCAGCAAAGTGTTGTAATTGCCTTGTGAGTATGGCATTTACATCTGGAACTTCTTGGGCAGTAATTTTGGCATTTATGATGCGCTCAAGTTTTTTGATTTTACCCAACTCGCCTCTAGTGAGTATAATCATGGAAGTACCCAAACTGCTGGCACGACCTGTTCTACCACTTCGGTGCGTATAGGTTTCTATCTCGTCTGGCAATTGATAGTGAATCACGTGCGAAATGTTGTCAACATCTAAACCACGGGCCGCAACATCTGTAGCCACAAGAGTCTTTATTTGCTTGGCACGAAAGGCTTTCATCACCATATCACGTTGGTTTTGGCTCAGGTCGCCGTGTAAGGCACCTGCACTGTAACCATCTTCAATAAGCTTTTCAGCCACACGTTGGGTATCGCGTTTGGTACGACAAAATACAATCGAATAAATATCAGGGTGCGTATCAGAAAGTCGCTTTAATAAGTTGTATCGTTCACGACCGCTTACCAAATAATACTCGTGGTTGATGTTGGTTGAAGCTGAATTCTTGGTGCCAACCGTAATTTCGATTGGGTTATGCATGAATTCTTTCGCAATGCGTGCCACTTCTTTGGGCATGGTAGCCGAAAACAACCATGTTTGCTTGTCGTTTGGTGTATGAGAAAGAATGTTTGTAATATCCTCCTTAAAGCCCATGTTTAACATCTCATCTGCTTCGTCCAAAATACAAAAGGCAATGGAAGATATGTCGATGTATTTTCTGCGCATCATGTCCTGCATACGGCCTGGTGTTGCAACCAAAACTTGAGCACCTTTTTTGACAGCCTTTGCTTGATCGCTGATACTTGCGCCACCATATATGGGAACTATATTCAATCCTTTAATAGCTGAAGCATACTTGATAAGCTCTTTGCTTATTTGTATGCATAACTCTCTGGTGGGAGCAATAACAAGTGCTTGCGTAGTTCTGCTGCCTGTGTCTATTTTCTGTAGCATGGGCAAGCCAAAAGCAGCTGTTTTGCCTGTTCCGGTCTGTGCAAGTGCGACTATGTCGGTTTCCTTTTCTAAAAGAATAGGAATCGCTTTTTGCTGAACGTCAGTGGGCGATTGAAAACCTAAGGCATCGATGGCCTCTAGTAGTTTGGGATCAATTCCCAAAGATGAAAAATCTGTCATAAGAAGTGGCAAATGTAACCTAAATAGTTCGAAGAGAGCTATAAGTCTGAAAAACAGCTCTAAAGCTGTATTATTTAACTATTTTTGCAGCGAATTTTATTTATGAAAAGAAACCCAATTTATTTTCTTTTACTGCTATCGTTTACTTCATTATTTGCACAAAATATAGCATTGCAAAAATCCACAACCACAAGTAGTGTTAGAGGCAATAATCAAGGCGCTTTTGCCGTCGATGGCAATCAATCAACGCGCTGGGAAAGTGATTTTTTAGACCCACAGTTTATAATTGTCGATCTCGCTACAACTTACGCTCTGAATAGGGTTGAGATTGATTGGGAAGCTGCGTATGCAACGCAATATAAGATAGAGCTATCCAACAACAAACAACAATGGACAACGGTTTCAAACATCACTAGCGGAAATGGCGGGACAGATGTTGTTAATTTGAATGGGCAAAACGCACGTTACGTAAGAATGTATGGCACCCAACGTACCACTATAGGAAATGCGCAATACGGATACAGCATTTTTGAGTTTGAAGTCTATGGAGAAGCCGCAACAAACAACGCTTCCCTTTCTGATATTTTAATCAACGGAAATCCGTTTACTGCTTTTTCGAGTAATCAGTACAACTATAATTATTTGCTTAAACCAGGTATAAATAGCGTGCCTACCGTAAGTGTAACCACGGCAAATTCAAATGCGACTTACACTATTACAAACGCACAATCCCTTCCGGGAACGACAACCATAAACGTAACCGCTGCTGATGGCAGTACTACCCAGACATATACCATAAACTTTACGGCAAGTAATTACAACTTGGTTTGGAACGATGAGTTTGATTATACCGGTGCGCCAAATACTTCAAAATGGCACCATCAAACATACCCACCCGTTGGAGGTAGCTGGTTTAACAATGAAGAACAACACTACACAAGTCGGCTTGAAAATTCCTACGTAAGCAATGGCTCTTTAAAAATTAAAGCCATTAAGGAAAGCTACCCCGATCCAACAAGTGGTTCAACGAAACAATACACCGCTGCTAGATTGAATTCCAAGTATGCGTTCCGATATGGGCGTATGGAGGTCAAAGCAAAGCTACCAGCAGCGCAAGGCACATGGCCAGCCATATGGACACTGGGTAAGAACATCAGTGAAAATGGTGCCTATTGGCAGACCCAAGGGTTTGGCAATACCGCTTGGCCATATTGTGGGGAGATTGACATCATGGAACAGGACGGCAATAAATTTAAAACTTCAGGAGCTTTTCATTTTCCTGACAGCAACGGCAACAACACTTACACCACAAACAGCACTAGTGTTACAGATACCGCAAACAGCTGGCATGTGTATGCCATGGAATGGTCTGCAGATACCATTGAACTATCCGTAGATGACGTGGTTTTCCACACGCTTAACAATGCCCAAAATGCCTATTTTGACAACGAACATTTTATTTTGTTAAACATTGCCATGGGCGGGCAATTAGGAGGCACTATTGCTGCCAATTTTACTTCTGATATCATGGAAGTTGATTATGTACGTGTTTATCAATTACAGCCCCTTTCTTCGGGCGGTTTTGACAACCAAAATATTGGCGTGAATATATATCCCAATCCATCGACAGGTCAGTTTTATGTTGAGGCTGCTGACATCATCAATGAAATTGTTATTTACGATTTGAAGGGGCGCCGAGTATCAAGTTACAGCGTTAACCAAAGAGCCGTATCCCTTCAAATAAATCAGCCCCCAAGCGTGTATCTAATCAAGGTCAGTGGTGATGATTTTGAAGATATCAAAAAGTTAATTGTAAACTAAAGAGAATCGTTAACTCTCAATCCGATTAATTTATCATTTTTAGTACTGTTTATATCCCGTTTAAAACAAAACGCAAATCCTTATAATTTTCAAATAAGTTACCATTAAGTAGATTTTAAATAATATTTGTTACAATAACAAAAACCCAAGTCGTCTGTTTGGTTTTTTTATGTGTTCTATAGGTTTAAATTGGCTTTGAACACCTTTATTAAAAGCTTGTTTATCTGTTTATTTTATGATGTCAAAAGGCACAAAAAAGATGATTTTCCTTCGATATCATTTTTTTTTATTTAAATTTGAATAACTATTTAAAACTAAATAAAATGAAAAAGTACAATTTATCATCTTTTTTAACCCTTACAGCACTTGTTGCTTTTCTAGTATTCGGAGGAATGACTAGTGCACAAGCGCAAGAAGAACCAACATTCAGTGTTTCTGGATCTGTTGATTCTTATTACAGAAGCAGCGAATATGCTCCTGGTACCTCTTTTGCTAACTTAAACGGCTTTTCGCTAGGTATGGCGAACATTGTTCTTTCCTACGAAGGAGAGAAGCATGGTTTTGTTGCTGATTTGGTTTATGGACCAAGAGGTGCAGATGCCGTATTCAACTCTGCAGGGTCATCGAATATTGTTAACCAATTATATGTATACTATAATGTAAGTGATAGCTTTACGTTGACATTAGGTAACTTCAATACCTTCCTAGGTTATGAAGTAATTTCACCTGTTGGAAACTTTAACTACTCTACATCATACATGTTCTCTAACGGACCTTTCTCACACACAGGTTTGAAAGCTGATATTTCACTTTCTGACGATGTGTCCTTGATGTTAGGTGTATTAAATCAAACGGATTATACAGAACAGAATTCTTACTATGATGAAGATACTGATGCGGTAGTTGCTTTTGACGACTATATGTTCGGAGCACAGTTAGGTCTTTACGGACAATACATCAACTTCCTTTCTGGTGGAGCTTCTAACGCGTCTCAGATTGATTTCACGGGTGGTATTGACATCACGGATAGCTTCTTCTTAGGCGTAAATGCTACTTCTTACGAAGATGATGGCGGTGAGTGGTCTGGTGTTGCACTTTATCCGCAACTATCAATGTCCGATACTTCTGCACTTGGTCTTAGATATGAAAGCTTTGATATAAAAGACGCTAATACATTTAGTTCTTTCACTATTACTGGTAGCTTTGAATCTGGCAATTTGACAATCAAGCCAGAAATTAGAATTGACAGTGCTGACGAACAAGTAAGCACTTGGAGCGCTGATGGAGATGATAGCTTATCATCGTTCGTATTGGCGGCTATTTATTCTTTCTAGTAATAAATACCTCACAAATTTTAAAAACCCGCATTAATAGTGCGGGTTTTTTTATACTTTAAAATTAAATTCAAATAACGCTTTCTTATACTATTGAGTGCAAAAAAACCCTCCTGCTAGGAGGGTTTTTGATGACTTATTGGGTTACTTACAATAAGCCGTGTTATATATAAAACTTAATTTGACTACTCCATCATTGCAGCAGCTTGTGCTGCTTCAATGCCCGCAACCATTTGACTGGTATCATACATATGATATTCTGCTGCGATTTTTCCATCATCGCCCCACATAAAACTAATATGTGCAGGCATGTTGATGGTTTCGCCTGTGAGCTTACTCGTTGCTATCCAATTAAACCATGTTTGCGTAACGGTTACTGCATCATATGCATCACCGCCTGGATAACTGGTGGTTTCTACCCAAGCACCTATGTCTTGTTTGCTGCCCCATTGCATCTCAATAGAAAAAGTGTCATGTTGCGCTCCTAAAAGCCCAACAAGATCATCTAAAGAGATGGCCTCATTACTGTTTAAGAAAACTTGTAGTTCCGGAGACCAAAGGGATTTCAATCCGTCCATATCGTTGTTGAGATAATGCTGAAAATGCTGTCTTACGGCACTAGATTTATCATCATCAAAATTCACGACTACTCCATTATTTGTACACCCTAATACCATTAGAGATATAAGTATTACTGTTATTTGCTTCATTGTTAAAATTTATTTAAACATAAAATTACAAATTATTGAATTAACTAAAAGTTAAGTTTAAATATATAGCAATACATGATGTCGTATAAAACAGAAAACGATTAATCGAATATTGAATGTGGTGTATGCAGGCAACAATTAACTGTTCTTGAAGAAGCTAATATTTGTGTAGAATGTAATAAAAGAATGATTTGGATGTGAAAAAAATATCCCCAAAAACAATAAATTATTTTTGAGGATAATTGTACTCGAGGCGGGACTTGAACCCGCACGAACATTACTGCTCATTGGATTTTAAGTCCAACG
>QXZR01000109.1 GCA_009886265.1 Flavobacteriaceae bacterium | reverse complement strand
GGCGATGTTGTGGAGTGCTACGAAGAAGTAGCCATCAAAAAAACGCTTAAATAACCTAAGGCTTTAGTACAAAAGCCGAGCGAAATCTCCGTTTCACTTTTTCTAATTCTGCCAATGCTTCTCGCTCTGTGGTGAAATTTCCTACACGTATTTTGTAGTTGGGTGTTTCGTGAATTAGCTGCGCAATCATGTTTGGAAATAAGGTTTCAAACCGCGCTAACTCTGCAGTAGTTTCTTCAAAATTGCCATAAAATACTTGAATGGTAAATTGTTTCTTGGCCGCATTCAAACGGTCTAAGGCTATTTTTTTCTGAAGTAAGCTGTCTAATTTCTGTGGTGCACGAAGTTGTGTTTGTGCTTGCTGCCCCATCAAGTAGGTGCAGTTTATCAAAACACAAAAAATAAAACAGAATGTTTGTGGGCGCATGTTGGATTTCATTAAAGGCAAAAATACACCATTATTTAAATTATTTTTTTGTTAAAAAGGCGCTAAACATTATTTTCGTATGTTACTGATTAACAGATATATAACACATTATTTAGACAGAATATAAATTAAAACTTTGATAGCTATCTAGTTTTTAAAATGGGGGCTGTGTCGTAATTTTGCTGGCAGATTCATAAATGTGTGAATTAACCAACAATTAACCTCGTATGTTCAAGGACAGCTTTCTAGCTCACCTTCCATTACTGCTTCTAACGCTCTGCTTCAGCTTTGCTGTAAATGCTCAAGAGCCTGACATCCAAAAAGGAAAATCCTTATTCAACGCCAATTGTGCTGCTTGTCACAAACTCAAGAAACGTGCTGTGGGTCCTGCCCTAGCAGGTGTATCTGCCAAGTATGACAAAGAATGGCTTTACAGTTGGATTAAGAATTCGACTGCCATGGTAAAGTCTGGCGATGCCCAAGCTGTTGCCATTTATGAAGAGTACAATGGTTCTGTTATGACCTCGTTTCCACAACTTTCTAACGAGGACATTGATAATATTTTAGCTTACACCGACTACACGCCTCCTGCACCAGCTGCAACTGCCATGTCTGCTGCGGCTCCTGCTGAGTCAGGTGGTGGTTTTACCAACGATTTGATCTTAGCGGTGTTGATGTTGGTTTTGGCTGCTTTGGTAACCATGTTGTTTTTGGTGAACAAAACACTAAATAAAATCGCAGCGGCTAACGGAGTTGAAATTATTAAGAAAGAAAAAAGAAAGCGCACGCCACTTTGGAAAGCCTATGCGCAAAACCCATTCTTGGTGTTTGTCACGGTTATATTCTTATTGCTTTCAAGCGCTTATGTTGGGTACAGTTATTTGATGCAAGTAGGTATCGACCAAGGGTATATGCCCATACAACCGATTCACTATTCTCACAAAATTCACTCCGGAGACAACCAGATTGAGTGTAAGTATTGCCACTCTTCTGCACGTGTTTCCAAGCATTCTGGCATTCCGTCACTCAATGTGTGTATGAACTGTCACATGAACATTGCAGAATATAACGGTGAGGAAGATTTAGAAAAAGGATACACCAAAGAATTTTATACCAACGAAATCAAAAAGCTTTATAAGGCTGTAGGTTGGGATGAGTCTACGCAAAGCTATACAGGCGAAACTGAGCCTGTGAAGTGGGTGCGTATTCACAACCTGCCCGACTTTGTGTATTTCAATCACGCACAACACGTTTCTGTTGCGGGTATCGACTGTCAGAAATGTCACGGTCCTGTTGAAGAAATGGAAATCATGTATCAGCATTCATCGCTTACCATGGGATGGTGTATCAACTGTCACCGTGAGACAAACATAAATGTGAAAGACAATGGTTATTATACTAAGATCCATGAGGAATTGTCAAAAAAATACGGAGTAGATAAACTAACCGCTGCCCAAATGGGTGGATTGGAGTGTGGAAAGTGTCATTATTAAGAAATAATATATGCCCAATCAAAAAAAATACTGGAAAAGCGAAGTAGAGTTAAACGATCAGTCAACTTTGGCGGATGATTTGGCTCAAAAGGAGTTTGTTCAAAAACTTCCTGAAGACCTTTTGGGCAACACTGAATTGCCAGAAAGTGATACTTCTCGCCGCGACTTCCTAAAATATATGGGCTTTAGTACAGCTGCAGCTACACTAGCCGCATGTGAGGGCCCCATCAACACTTCTATTCCTTATGTAGTACAGCCAGAGCAAATCATTCCAGGTATAGCCAACTATTACGCTACTACACTGATTGATGGTTTTGACACTGCAAGCATACTTATCAAAACTCGTGAAGGGCGTCCTATTAAAGTAGAAAACAACCCTGATGCACCTGTAAATAATGTTGCAAATGCACGAGTACAAGCATCTGTATTGTCGCTTTATGACAGCATGCGTGTGCAAGGGCCCATGCAAGCAGGCGTTGATGTAAGCTGGGATACACTTGAGGCAAATGTTGCACAGCAGCTTATGATGCTAGCTGAGAAGGGTGAAGAAGTTGCGCTAATTACGCCTTCTTTAGCCAGTCCAACCACAAATCAAATTATCAAAGATTTTCAAGCCAAGTTTTCCAACATAAGCCATCACGTATATGATGCACTATCGGAAACAGCGGCACTCAACGCATTTGAAAAAGCATATGGCAAACGTGCGCTACCTAGCTACGACTTTAGCAAGGCGAGTTGTATTGTTTCCGTTGATGCTGACTTCCTAGGAGACTGGCAAGGCGGTGGATATGATACTGGATACGCTAAAACTCGTGTGCCCAAGGGTAAAAAGGGTAAGGCAGAAATGTCCAAGCACTATCAGTTTGAATCTAATATGACCTTGTCTGGTGCCAATGCGGATTTCCGCATACCCACTACAGCAACCGAACAACAATTTGTATTGGCAGCACTTTACGGCGCATTGACCAATAAGTCTTATCCGACCTCGCTTTCAAAAGCACTAAAAGCAAAAGTATCTGAAATTGCTACTGCCTTGAAAGCTGCAGGCAAAGGTGCTGTTGTCGTTACTGGCTTACAAAATGAAGATGCCCAACGTGCTGCATTGGCCATCAACGAACTATTAGGTTCTGATGTAATGGACGTAAGACAGAACACGTCACTTCGTCAAGGAGATGCAAGTCAAATAAACCAATTGGTAAACGATCTTAACAGCGGAAAAGTAAAAGGTGTGATTATGGCAGGGGTTAATCCTGCATACACACTACCTAACGCTGATGCTTTCATTGCTGGTCTTAAGAAAGCAGACTTGTCCTTGAGCTTTAGCATGAAAAATGATGAGACAGCAGT
Source organism: Flavobacteriaceae bacterium (assembly GCA_009886265.1). GTDB lineage: Bacteria > Bacteroidota > Bacteroidia > Flavobacteriales > Flavobacteriaceae > UBA7446. Next base: position 12,689 of record QXZR01000109.1, on the reverse strand, counting down.
GCACTGCCAATGGGTAGCTGCGACACCTCATTATTTGGAATCATGGGGCGATGTGGAAATGAAAATGGGTCACTATGCTTTGATGCAGCCTACCATTCGTCCACTATTTGACACCAAACAATTTCAAGAGGTATTACTCAAATTAAGTGGCAGTTCACAAAGTTATGACGATGCCATCAAGGCGTACTGGAATGCCAATATTCTTGGGGGCGTATCTTTTAACGAAGCCCTTCACGACGGATTTTATGTAACCACTAACAGTAATCGCTTAGGCTACCGCGACAATGTAGATGCGTTAATGCAACGCCTTATTCGCGCCAAATCTAAAGCAGGATTGGAATTACACCTGTACACCAAAACAGGAATTGGCGATGGTCAACAAGCCAACAACCCTTGGCTACAAGAATTTCCAGACCCTATTTCACGTGTTACTTGGGATAACTATTTAACCGTTTCTAAGGCCGATGCAGAAGCGCTAGGATTAAACAATGTTAGCCAGTCAGATGGTGCGCTTGACGGTAGTATTGCTGAAATTAAACTCAACGATATTGTAGTAAAAGCGCCTGTGCTTATCCAACCAGGACAAGCTGTAGGCACTGTTGGATTGGCATTGGGTTATGGCAAAACGGCAGGGATGAAATCTGAAATGCAGGTTGGTACTAATGCGTATCCACTATATCAGAACTTCAATCCAGTACAAACCGTAACCGTGACGGCTACTAGCGACATGCATGAATTTGCTTGTACGCAGTTGCAAAACACGCTTATGGGTAGGGGTGAGATTGTTCGTGAAACTTCCCTAGAGATATTCAATACCAAAGACGCTAAATATTGGAACTCGATGACCCAAGTGTCTCGTGACCATGAAGAAATTGACGTAACCTCTGCTGATGCAGATATGTGGCAAGCTTTTGACCGTTCTATTGGACACCACTTTAATTTATCTATTGACTTAAATTCCTGTACAGGTTGTGGCGCTTGTGTGATTGCCTGTCATGCTGAAAACAACGTTCCAGTTGTTGGCAAGCAAGAAATCCGTAAGTCTCGTGATATGCACTGGTTGCGTATTGACCGTTATTATTCTTCACAAGATACGTTTGAAGGAGATTTAGAGACGGTAGAAAACATCAGTGGGTTGGGAGATTCCCTATCTACCTTTAACAAAATGGAAGATCCTTCGGCTAATCCGCAAGTAACCTTCCAGCCGGTCATGTGTCAACACTGTAATCACGCACCTTGTGAAACGGTTTGTCCAGTGGCTGCCAGTTCTCACGGACGACAAGGCCAAAACCACATGGCGTATAACCGTTGTGTAGGAACACGTTATTGTGCAAATAACTGCCCTTATAAAGTACGTAGATTCAACTGGTTCTTATACAATAAGAATGACGAATTTGATTACCACATGAACGACGACCTAGGACGTATGGTATTGAACCCAGACGTAGTGGTTCGTTCGAGAGGGGTAATGGAAAAATGTTCAATGTGTATTCAAATGACACAAAAAACCATTTTAGATGCGAAACTTGAAGGTCGCGAAATAAAAGATGGCGAATTCCAAACAGCATGTTCAAGTGCTTGTGGAACTGGCGCCTTGGCTTTTGGTGACATTAATGACAAAGACAGTGAGGTAGCACACCTCAAAGAAGACAATCGAATGTATCACCTGCTCGAAAGCATTGGCACAAAACCGAATGTGATGTATCAAGTTAAAGTTAGAAACACTTAAGGAACGATTATGGCTAGTCACTACGAAGCACCCATTAGAAAGCCCTTAGTAACAGGGAACAAGTCGTACCATGACGTAACGGTTGACATTGCTGCGCCCGTGGAAAATCCACCCAACAAGCAGTGGTTTATCGCTTTTGCTATTGCACTTACTGCCTTCCTTTGGGGATTGGGTTGTATTATTTATACCGTTTCTACAGGAATTGGCGTTTGGGGATTAAACAAGACCGTAGGTTGGGCTTGGGATATTACCAACTTTGTATGGTGGGTAGGTATCGGACACGCCGGGACCTTGATATCTGCAGTACTCTTATTGTTCCGTCAAAAATGGCGTATGGCCATTAACCGTTCTGCGGAAGCCATGACTATTTTCTCGGTAATTCAAGCGGGATTATTCCCGATCATTCACATGGGAAGACCATGGTTGGCATACTGGGTATTGCCTATTCCAAATCAGTTTGGTTCGCTTTGGGTAAACTTTAACTCACCACTATTGTGGGATGTATTTGCCATTTCAACATATTTATCTGTATCGCTTGTGTTCTGGTGGACAGGATTGCTTCCTGATTTTGCCATGATACGTGACAGAGCCATCAAGCCTTTCCAAAAGAAAATTTACGGGTTGTTGAGTTTTGGATGGAGTGGACGCGCCAAAGACTGGCAGCGCTTTGAAGAGGTATCTTTGGTATTGGCTGGACTAGCTACGCCTTTGGTATTATCGGTACACACCATTGTATCCTTTGACTTTGCCACTTCTGTTATTCCGGGTTGGCACACTACCATTTTCCCACCTTACTTTGTTGCGGGTGCGATTTTCTCTGGTTTTGCCATGGTAAACACCTTATTGATTATCATGCGTAAAGTGTCGCATTTAGAAAACTATATTACAAGACAACACATCGAATTGATGAACATCGTTATCATGATTACGGGTTCAATTGTTGGGGTCGCCTATATAACCGAGCTGTTCATTGCTTGGTATTCAGGTGTGGAGTACGAACAGTACGCATTCCTCAACCGTGCAACTGGTCCTTACTGGTGGGCATATTGGGCGATGATGACATGTAACGTATTCTCGCCACAGTTGATGTGGTTTAAAAAATTACGTACCAGTATTATGTTCTCCTTTATCATCTCAATTGTGGTAAACATTGGAATGTGGTTTGAGCGTTTTGTAATCATTGTAACATCGTTACACCGCGATTACTTACCCTCTTCCTGGACCATGTTCTCGCCAACATTTGTCGATATAGGTATCTTTATTGGAACCATTGGTTTCTTCTTTGTGCTGTTCTTGTTATACGCAAGAACGTTCCCAGTAATTGCACAAGCAGAGGTGAAATCGATTTTGAAAACATCGGGAGATAAATACAAAAACACGCATAGCCATGAGTAGTAAATTAGTACATGCCGTTTATGACGATGATGATACGCTTTTGCACGCGGTTAAAGACGTAAAAAAAGCAGACTATCATATAGAGGAAGTGTTTACACCATTCCCCGTGCACGGTCTTGACCATGCCATGGGACTGGCCAGCACCCGCCTCGCCATTACTGCCTTTATGTATGGTATCCTAGGATTTGCGGTTGCCATTACTATGATTAACTATATCATGATAGTCGATTGGCCACAAAATATCGGAGGTAAGCCTAGTTTTTCTTTTATGGAAAATCTGCCTGCTTTTGTTCCTGTAATATTTGAAATGACGGTATTTTTTGCCGCACACCTTATGGTCATTACCTTCTATTTACGTAGCCGACTATGGCCATTCAAAAAAGCAGAAAATCCGATGCCCGAAACCACCGATGATAAGTTTTTGATGCAAGTAGCCTTGTCAGGTGATGAGAAAAAATTAATTAGCCTGTTGAAAAAGTCAGGGGCTATAGATGTTAGTATTCACGAAAATCAAGACGCATGAAAAAAGTAAGTATCCTTGCCGTTTTAAGTTCATTGTTACTGGTGTCTTGTTCTAATTCATCCAAACCCAACTACCAGTACTTTCCCAATATGTATGAGTCGGTAGGTTATAAAACCTATGCCGAATCTGATGCATTTCGCAATGGTGTTGAGGCGCAACTTCCTGCTGAGGGTTCTGTGGCGCGCGGGTGGGCACCTTATGATTATCCCGACACTAATGATGGGTATGAAGCCGCAAAGGCAAATCTCAAATCACCAATAGCCACAACGGCGGAACACCGCGCCGAAGGAAAAGAATTGTACGGCGTCTATTGTGCTGTATGTCACGGCTCTAAAGGCGATGGTCAAGGCATCTTGATGAAACGCGAAAAGTTTTTGGGCATACCTAGCTATGCCGACAGAGAAATCACAGACGGGAGTATTTATCACGTGTTGATGTATGGAAAAAACGCCATGGGTTCACACGCAGGACAGGTAAATGCAACCGAACGCTGGCAGATTGCCCAACATGTAATGTATTTACGTAACGAATTGACAAAATAATTGGCCATGTATACCTTCACGCAACGACTGAAAATTATCACCTATGTGCTCATGGGACTAGGTCTTATTGGGTTAACGATTGGCTTTTTGAGTGCACCTTCCACTGTAGCTGAAGCACAAGCTATGGTTGCCGATGCGCACGGAGGACACGGAGGCGGCCATGGCGATGAGCACGCGACAGACCATAGCGATGCCGAAGCACACGCTGCTATGATTCATTCAACTTATGACGATGACCACGGCCATGCCGATGATCATGCGGGCGATCACGCTAAAGACAGTACTCATGCCGATGATCACGGAGATGCTCATGGAGAACATTTATTACACCAACTGCAAAACAAACCTTGGGCTGCACTTTATGTAGCCGCGTTTTTCTTCTTTATGATAGCTTTGGGAACCCTAGCATTCTATGCCATCCAACGGGCGGCACAAGCAGGGTGGCCTATATTGCTCTATCGCGTTATGGAGGGAATTACGGCTTATTTGGTGCCCGGCTCAATTATCATTTATGTATTCCTTGTGCTTACTGGACTACACGCCAACCACCTATTTGTCTGGATGGATGCTGAAACCGTTGCACACGATGAAATTATTCAAGGAAAAGTAGGCTACCTCAACGTGCCTTTCTTTTTGCTTAGAGCAGCCATCTACCTAATTGGCTGGAACCTTTATCGCTATTTATCACGTAGATTCTCATTGGCACAAGACAATGCGCTTGTGGGTGATATTCGCAACCATAAATTAAACTTCCGTATTTCTGCGGGCTTCTTGGTATTTTTCTTTGTTACTGAGTCTATGATGTCTTGGGACTGGATTATGTCTTTGGATCCACACTGGTTTAGCACGCTGTTTGGGTGGTATGTTTTGGCAAGTATGCTCGTAACAGCAGTTACCGTAATTGCTTTAATTACTATTTATCTTAAATCAAAAGGATATTTACCTAAAGTAAACCACAGTCACTTGCATGACTTGGCCAAGTTTATGTTTGGCTTCAGTGTGTTTTGGACTTACTTGTGGTTCTCTCAATTTATGTTGATTTGGTATTCAAATATTCCGGAAGAGGTAACGTATTTCTTGACGCGGATAGACGACTACAATCTGCCATTTTTCGGTATGATTGCGATGAACTTTTTATTTCCATTGCTCATATTGATGAGCAGCGATTACAAACGATCCAATTGGATTATTGTGATGGCTGGAATCGTAATTGTGTTGGGTCATTATATTGACATTTACAACATGATTATGCCTGCCACTGTTGGTGACCAATGGTTTATTGGATGGGCTGAAATAGGCGGATTCCTCTTCTTTGCTGGACTCTTTATGTTTGTGGTATTCCGTGCCATAAGCAAGGCTCCACTCGAAGCTGGAGGTGATCCATATGTTGGAGAGAGTGAACGATTTGTGTATTAATTAGGAAACAAATAAATGACTACAGTTATTCTTTTTGCGATTTTGGTTTTAGTGGGTATTGCTATCTGGCAAATCACCAAGATTTTTGAATTGTCGCAATTGCGTCAAGACAGAGACGACTCACAAATTGCTAACGATAAAGACAACAACTGGAACGGACAATTGATGTTTGCCTTTTTGGTGTTTATTTATCTGATTACGATTTATTCCTTTTGGGCATGGGGCGATGTGCTACTTCCAGAAGCTGCTTCTGAACACGGGCAAGACATTGACCGCCTGATGTGGATTTCATTTGCACTTATCTTTTTTGTGCAAACGGTAACTCAAGCATTACTGCATTATTTCTCTTATCAGTATCGTGGTAAAAAAGAACAAAAGGCTTTTTTCTATGCCGACAACGATAAGCTAGAATTTATATGGACGGTTATCCCCGTGATTACCTTAGCTGTATTAATCATGTATGGTTTATTCACTTGGACCTCCATCATGAATATCGAAGAAAATGACGAAGCATTGGTGGTGGAACTATATGCACAACAATTCAACTGGAAAGCCCGCTATGGTGGTCAAGACGGTGTTTTGGGTGATGCCAACGTTCGCTTCTTACAAGACTATGACGGACGCAATTTAGTGGGTATTGATTCATCAGACCCCAACGGACTAGACGACGTGGTCGTGCAAGAATTACACTTGCCAAAAGGACGTCAGATTATTTTCAAAATGCGTTCGCAAGACGTATTACACTCGGCCTATATGCCACACTTTAGAGCACAGATGAATTGTGTACCAGGAATGATTACGGAGTTTTCATTCACACCATCTATGTCAACCGAGGAAATGAGACAAACCCCCGATATGGCAGCCAAAGTGGCCAAAATCAATAAAATTAGATATGATAACAGCAAGGCTTTAATGGCCAACGGAGAAGAAGCACTCGATGCATATCAGTTTGATTATTTGTTACTTTGTAATAAAATTTGTGGTGCATCGCACTACAATATGCAAATGAAAATTGTGGTAGAAGAAGAAAAGGATTTTAACAATTGGCTGGCAGCGCAAACTACCTTTGCACAAACCATTCAACAGTAAAAAGATAGCTATGGGAGCAGATCACGCACATCATAAAGAAACATTTATCACCAAGTACATCTTTAGCCAAGACCATAAGATGATTGCCAAGCAGTACCTCATTACAGGGCTGATTATGGGGATTATTGGTATTGCGATGTCCTTGTTATTTCGCCTTCAGTTGGCGTGGCCAGAAAAGTCTTTCTGGGTTTTTGAAACATTCTTAGGCAAATGGGCACCGGAAGGTGTTATGGATCCTAACGTCTATTTGGCATTGGTTACCATTCACGGTACACTGATGGTATTCTTTGTATTAACCGCTGGATTAAGTGGTACGTTTAGTAACCTGCTTATTCCATTGCAAATTGGTGCTCGTGATATGGCTTCAGGTTTGCTAAACATGATTTCATATTGGTTGTTCTTCTTGTCTTCAGTAATCATGATTGCCTCTCTTTTTGTAGAGTCAGGACCTGCTGCTGCCGGTTGGACCATTTACCCACCGCTTAGCGCCTTGCCACAAGCACAACCTGGTTCTGGACTGGGAATGACGCTTTGGTTGACATCTATGGCCATCTTTATTGCATCCTCATTGTTGGGATCGCTAAACTATATTGTTACGGTAATTAACTTACGTACTAAGGGGATGTCCATGACGCGTCTTCCACTAACGATTTGGGCCTTTTTTGTAACCGCTATTATTGGTGTGGTTTCTTTCCCAGTACTGTTATCAGCAGCTCTGTTGTTGATTATGGACAGAAGCTTTGGCACCTCGTTCTTTTTGTCTGACATTTTCATTCAAGGAGAAGTGTTACACTACCAAGGGGGATCACCCGTATTGTATGAACACTTGTTCTGGTTCTTAGGTCACCCTGAGGTGTACATTGTACTGCTACCTGCACTGGGAATTACTTCAGAAGTATTGGCAACAAATGCACGTAAGCCTATTTTTGGCTACCGTGCCATGGTAGCCTCTATTTTGGCCATTGCATTTTTGTCTACCATCGTTTGGGGACACCATATGTTTATTTCAGGAATGAACCCATTCCTTGGATCGGTATTTACATTTACAACCTTATTGATTGCGATACCCTCTGCGGTAAAAGCCTTTAATTATATTACCACACTGTGGAAAGGAAACCTCCAGATGAATCCGGGGATGTTGTTCTCTATTGGTTTGGTATCTACCTTTATTACGGGTGGTTTGACCGGAATTATTTTGGGGGATAGTACCCTAGATATTAATGTACACGACACCTATTTTGTGGTAGCGCACTTCCACTTGGTAATGGGTATTTCGGCATTGTATGGACTATTTGCTGGGGTCTATCACTGGTTCCCAAAAATGTTTGGACGAATGATGAATAAGAACATGGGCTATATTCACTTTTGGGTGACGGCTGTTTGTGCTTATGGCGTCTTTTTCCCCATGCACTTTATTGGTATGGCAGGATTACCTAGAAGATATTATTCAAACACTGCATTTCCATATTTCGACGATTTGGCAAACATCAACGTCATCATCACCATTTTCGCTTTGATTGCAGGTGCTGCACAGCTGGTGTTCCTATATAACTTTATCGCTAGTATTTTCTACGGTAAAAAAGCGGTACAAAACCCTTGGAAATCCAATACTCTTGAGTGGACAACACCCGTGGAACATATGCACGGTAACTGGCCCGGTAAGATACCTCACGTACACCGTTGGGCATACGATTACTCCAAGCCTGGACAAGAAGAGGACTTTGTTCCTCAAAACGTTCCACTAGCCGAAGGCGAAGAAGAACTTCAACATTAAATCAAAGCCCCGTTAAGGGGCTTTTTTGTTTTCCGTATCTTTGGATAGATGAATGAACATCTAGATCCCACTGGAGAGCACTTAAGTCATGAGGAACACGACATCGATCGTGCCTTGCGGCCGCTTAGTTTTAACGATTTTAACGGCCAACCACAAGTACTCGAAAACCTAGAAATTTTTGTTGCTGCCGCCAATCAGCGGGAAGAGGCTCTTGACCACACGCTCTTGCACGGTCCCCCTGGATTGGGCAAAACTACCTTAGCGCATATCTTGGCACAAGAGCTAGGAGTAAAGCTAAAGCTTACTTCGGGTCCTGTACTGGACAAACCCGGCGATTTGGCAGGGCTGCTTACCAACCTTGAGCCTCGAGATGTTTTGTTTATTGACGAGATACACCGGCTTAGCCCAATAGTTGAGGAGTATTTATACTCGGCCATGGAGGACTACCGCATTGACATCATGATCGAAACAGGGCCCAATGCCCGTTCGGTTCAAATCGAATTAAGCCCATTTACGCTAGTAGGCGCCACCACCCGTTCGGGACTTTTGACAGCACCTATGCGTGCGCGTTTTGGCATCAACAGCCGATTGGAGTATTACTCCACAGAAGTACTCGCAGGTATCGTAACACGAAGCGCCAACATTTTAAACATTCCCATTGCAGACAAGGCAGCCATTGAGATTGCCAGCAGAAGTCGCGGTACGCCCCGAATTGCCAATGCACTCTTGAGACGTATTCGTGATTTTGCACAAATCAAAGGGGACGGCACCATCAATCTAGACATTACCCAAATTGGGTTAAAAGCCTTGCATGTAGATGCACACGGCTTGGATGAGATGGACAACAAAATCCTCACCACCCTTATCGATAAATTCAAAGGTGGTCCTGTGGGGCTTAACACCCTTGCGACAGCTGTTTCTGAAAATGGCGAAACCATTGAGGAGGTCTATGAACCGTTCTTAATTCAAGAAGGATTTTTGATGCGTACACCACGTGGCCGCGAGGTTACCGAAAAGGCATACAAACACCTTGGTAAGTCTATGCCTAGCAACCAAAAAGGCCTGTTTTGAGCAGCGCAGCACACCATGCTGCTGTAGTCAAAGAGATCGCCCAGCAATTGGGTTTTATGGCTTGTGGGATTTCCAAAGCCGCATTTTTAGAAGAAGAAGCACCCCGATTGGAATCGTGGTTAAACCAAAACCATCATGGGCAAATGGGCTATATGGCCCGTAACTTTGACAAACGCCTCGATCCAACAAAATTGGTGCCCGGTGCTAAGAGTGTCGTGTCCTTACTCTTTAATTATTTCCCAGAAGATGTTCCAGCAGATGCAAGTGCACCCAAGATTGCACGCTATGCCTATGGCGCGGATTACCACCACGTCATCAAGGACAAGCTCTTTGCATTTATGCATCATATTCAAGAACAAATTGGCGCGGTGGGCGGACGTGTGTTTGTAGATTCTGCTCCTGTACTGGAAAAGGCATGGGCAGCCAAAAGTGGTTTGGGTTGGGTAGGCAAAAACACCAATCTTATCCGTAAACAAAACGGCTCTTATTTTTTTATTGCCGAACTTATTTTGGATGTAGAATTAGAAGCAGATGGCGCCGTAACCGACCATTGTGGCAGTTGTACGGCTTGTTTGGATGCCTGCCCCACAGATGCTTTTGTAGCTCCCTATAAATTAGATGCCAGCAAGTGTGTTTCCTACTTCACCATTGAGCTAAAAGACGCCATTCCAAATGAGGTAAAAGGCCAATTTGACAACTGGGCTTTTGGTTGTGATATCTGTCAGGAAGTATGCCCTTGGAACCGTTTTGCCACACCACATGACGAGCCTGCTTTTCAACCAAAACCTGAACTCATGAGTATGACCCGAAACGATTGGGATGAAGTCACGGAGGAACTCTTTAATCGCTTGTTTGAGGTGAGTGCTGTACAGCGAACAGGTCTTAATGGACTAAAGCGAAATTTAGAGTTTTTAAAGTAGATAGAAATCAATATCTTTCCTGACTAAATTGCCAAGTGTATGAGCAAAGAAAGTAAACGACGTGAAGCCCTAGTATACCACGCAAAACCCAAGCCCGGAAAACTAGAAGTGAACCCTAGCAAACCCTACGCAAGTCAGCGTGATTTGTCTTTGGCCTACTCACCTGGAGTAGCTGAGCCCTGTTTGGAAATTGAAAAGGAAACAGGAAATGTTTACAAATACACGAACAAAGCCAACTTGGTTGCCGTAATTTCTAACGGTACTGCTGTATTGGGTTTAGGCGATATTGGCCCCGAAGCTTCCAAGCCTGTAATGGAAGGAAAAGGACTGCTTTTTAAAATTTTTGCAGGCATAGACGTTTTTGATATCGAAGTAGACACCAAAGATGTGGATGCTTTTGTAGCAACAGTAAAAAACATTGCACCCACATTTGGGGGCATTAACCTTGAAGACATCAAAGCGCCAGAAGCTTTTGAAATAGAGCGTAGGTTGGTTGAAGAACTCAACATACCGGTGATGCACGACGACCAGCATGGCACCGCCATTATATCTGGAGCTGCCTTACTCAATGCAGTAGAATTAGCCGAAAAAGAAATGTCAAAAGTTAAAATGGTGATTAGTGGCGCAGGTGCTGCAGCCATTTCTTGTGCGCGTTTGTACCGTGCTTTGGGTGTGTCGCCAGATAACATGATGATGACTGACAGCAAGGGCATTATCAGAGCAGATAGAGAAAATCTTACTGCGCAAAAGGCAGAATTTGCTACAAAAATAGATGCACACACACTAGACGAAGCGTTAGTAGACGCAGATGTTTTTATTGGTCTTTCAAAAGCAGATATCATGACAGCTGCGATGCTAAAATCTATGGCGCCAGACCCGATTGTTTTTGCCATGGCAAATCCAAACCCAGAAATTGACTACAACCTTGCTGTTGCCACACGTAACGATGCGATTATGGCTACTGGCCGTTCCGATTTCCCTAATCAGGTAAATAACGTACTTGGTTTTCCATTCATATTTAGGGGCGCACTGGATGTGCGTGCTACCAAAATTAACGAAGCCATGAAAATGGCTGCCGTACACGCATTGGCCCATTTGGCCAAAGAAACGGTTCCCGAGCAAGTCAATATTGCCTATGGGGCAACCAAACTTGCCTTTGGAAAAGATTACATAATACCAAAACCCTTTGACCCAAGACTCATCACAACAGTACCTATGGCTGTGGCAAGAGCTGCCATGGAAAGTGGGGTTGCTGCTGCGCCAATTAAGGATTGGGACAAATACCAAGAAGAATTACATACCCGTACGGGTTCGGACAAAAAACTTGTTCGCCTGATAACCAGTCAAGCTAAAAGCGATTTACAACGTGTTGTCTTTGCCGAAGGGGATGAACTGGACGTGCTCAAAGCAGCGCAATTAGTACATGAGGAAGGCATAGCCATTCCTATTCTGCTTGGCGACGAGCAATACATTCGCGAAATGATGGCTACCATAGAATTTGAGGGTGATGTGACCATCATTGATCCGAAAAAAGAAACCGTCAAAGAAGCACGTGACGCCTATGCACATACCTATTGGCAACTGCGCCAACGAAAAGGCATAACACTTTATGATGCGCAAAGACGTATGCGCGAACGCAACTATTATGCTGCCATGATGGTGCGTGAAGGGGATGCCGATGCTATGATTTCGGGCTATAGCCGTAGTTATCCAAATGTATTAAAACCGGTCCTACAAGTTATTGATACTCAAGAAGGGGTAAACCGTGTGGCTACCACCAACTTGATGATTACCAACCGAGGACCCTTGTTTATTTCCGACACTTCAATTAACATCAATCCCAATGCAAAGGATCTGGCAAAGATTGCGCAAATGACATCTTATACAGCCGCCCTGTTTGGTATTCAGCCTAAGGTTGCCATGCTTTCGTATTCCAACTTTGGTTCCTCAAAAAATGAGGATGCCCAGAAGGTGAGTGAGGCCGTCAAACTGGCACACCGCTTTCTGCCTGACATTGCCGTTGACGGACCTATACAAGCAGATTTCGCCTTAAACAAAACGATGCTTACCAATAAGTTTCCGTTCTCAAAAATTGCAGGTGCTGCAGTAAATACGTTGGTATTACCTGATTTGAATGCCGCAAACATTGCTTATAAACTCATCAAAGAATTAGATGATGCACTTTCCATAGGACCCATTATGATGGGACTAAAACATCCTGCGCATATTC
>QXZR01000108.1 GCA_009886265.1 Flavobacteriaceae bacterium | reverse complement strand
TAACTGCTGTACCTCTGTCTGAGATAAATGACGCCAGTGTCCACGGGGTAAATCTTTCTTTGTAAGTCCTGCAAACAACACGCGGTCTAGGGTTATTACTTCATAGCCTAAGTGCTCAAAAATACGTCTCACGATTCTGTTGCGTCCCGAATGGAGGGCAATACCCACCTCGCGTTTAGAGGCACCCTGCACATAACTCACTTCATCGGCTTTAATACTTCCATCGTCAAGGGTGATACCCGCTTTAATGCTTTGCAAATGCTGTCCACTTACGTTTTTGTCTAGCACAACGTGATAGAGTTTTTTTACGCCTGTGCTTGGGTGTGTGAGTTTTTTAGCCAAATCTCCATCATTGGTAAACAACAACAGCCCAGTAGTGGGGCGATCTAACCTGCCCACAGGCACGATGCGCGCCTTTGTAGCATTGGCCACCAAATCCATTACGGTTTTTCGACCTTTTTCATCGCGTGTGGTAGCAAGAAATCCTTTTGGCTTGTTCAGCAATACATAGGTAGGTTTTTCGGCCCTTAAGCGCTGCCCATCAAATTGTACTTCATCTGTTGGCTTAACCTTATAACCCATCTCGGTCATGACCTTGTTGTTCACTTTTACAGAGCCTATCTTGATATGCATATCCGCTTCTCGGCGTGAACAAATACCCGCATGGGCAATAAACTTATTCAATCGAATCCCTTCGCTGGGTTTTTGTGGTTTTTTCTTATTCATGGCCGTGGTTATGCCTTGCAAAAGTAAGAAGCTTAAACGTTAAGGCGTAGTAAAGGCAGACTTATTATGCCAAATAAAATTATAAGCCGTGTTAATTGGAGTAATAATCCCATATGTCTAGTGCTAGAAAGTCGCCACAATAACAGGAGCAATAGCAGCAACAAAACAAAAGCAGATACGAAATAATAAATCATGGCATTGAGTGAAAAAAATGTGTACAGCAATACAATCACCATCAATGCACATGCTATCAAAATACTAATGAGTTTTTTGGTTCGTTTTTCGCCCCAAACCACTGGAAAGGTATGGTAGTTCTGCGCCAAATCCCCTTTAAGGTTATACAAGTCCTTTACAAATTCACGAATGCTCACCAGCGTATACAAATAGGCTGCGTGGGTAAAAATTTCCAATGAAAAATTATTGTAGTAAACCGTAATGGCAAAAAAGGGTAATACCGTTAGCAGTGTACTGGTTAAAGTGCCAAACCACAAATCGCGTTTAAGAAGCGAGGAGTACACAAACATTGCCACCATATAGCATGTGAAAAACAACACCGCACGGAACGACACATAGCTGGCTACCAAAAGTGCCATCACCGAGCAGATGAAATACATAGCCAATTTGGCTTTGGCAGAAATATGACGCTCTAGGATGGTTTTTTGAGGACGATTGATAAGGTCTTTCTCCTCGTCAAAAAAAGCATTAAAAATATACCCGCCAGAAACACTAAATCCCGTTGCTAGCACTATCAGCCATAGTTCAACATTCTTTAACGTTGGTATGATGTCTATTTTAGAAAAGATAAATACTGCGGCGAGTACTTGGGCCAGCATCAGGACACCAACATTGACAACTCTTACTAGAGAGAACAGACCAATTGCCTGTAAAAACAATTGCTTTGATGAAGATGGGGCACGCATCTTAAAATGTGTAAACGACCTCTATTTGATGGTCTGCAAGTATGTTTTTTGCCTTTGGCAAGTCTTGGGTAAAGCCAAGAATATAACCTCCGCCGCCAGAGCCGCAGAGTTTTAAGTAATACGCATTGGTTTCAATACCCTTTTTCCAAACAGCACGAAAGCGCTTTGGGATCATGGGGCTAAAATGCTCTAGTACAACAGATGAAAGTTTTTTCACATCCGAAAATAAATCTGAAATATTACCACTCAAAAAGTGCTCAATACAGCGATCAGATATGGTGATAAATTCATCTTTCATCATTTTGCGAAAGGCAGGTGCTTCAAGGTTGTCCAAGAAAATGGACACCAAAGGCGCTGTTTCACTAGTCATGCCGCTGTCTAACAGAAAAACGGCCGCTTTTCCTTTTTGCGATTGAGATGGAATTCCCGTTGGCTCAATTTCCGATTTGGAATGGATGAGTATGGGCAAGCTCAAAAAGCTGTTGAGCGGATCCAAGCCTGATGATTTTCCATGAAAAAAAGATTCCATTTCGGAAAAAATACTTTTAAGCTTGGTAAGCTTTTGACGCGTAAGGTTCTCCAACACAGTAATTTTTTCAAACGCATAACGGTCGTATATGGCAGCTACCAACGCACCACTACTCCCCACACCATAACCCTGTGGAATACTACTGTCAAAGTACATACCCTTGGACAAATCGGATATTAGACGCTTGTGGTCAAACGTCACCAATACATTGTCTAAGGTTGTTAGGTGTTCGGCAAATGCTTTGAGTTTGGCGTTAGAAAAAACCGCTGCTTCGGAAGTATTGTTATCCATGCGTAAAGCACCCTTGTAGTAGTTGTAAGGAATGGACAGTGCCTTGGCATTTTTTATGATGCCATATTCTCCAAAGAGTAAAATTTTTGCGTAAAACAACGGACCCTTCATAGCAACAAAGCTAGCACTTTTTTATTCCTGTACCAACCACATCGTGCACACATTGGCGGTTTTGGCAAAATTGAAGTAAATCCGAAGCTATAAATGCCTTAACCTTATCTGCCACATTGCTTGGATAAAGTAAGTGAACATTAGCGCCTGCATCTAGCGTAAAGCAAAGCGGCATTTTTGTTTCAAACCTGAATTGCCAGACTGCATTTATAATTTGCAGAGTATTGGGTTGCATCAGAATAAAATAGGGGTCAGAAGTCATCATCATGGCATGTAAATCCAAGGCTTCTTTTTCGACTATTGATATAAAAGCGTCTAGGTTTCCACTTTTAAGCACTGACAACAAAGCTGCCAGTTGCGAATTGGCTTGTGCAAATCGTTGAGAGGCATAAGGGTGGTTGTGCATCAGTTTGTGCCCCAACGTGCTGCTCACTTGCTTTTGCCCTTTGTCTACCAATAAAATGGTGTCGCAATAGGTTGTAAAAATAGGGTGTATATCATTTACGGTAACTGCTATCAAGTCTGAGGAAGCTATAACTGAAGGGTGCGTGCCCCAGGCCATCATTGGGCCTTGCACACTGCGGGAGGCACTCCCAGATCCAAGTCGTGCTAAAAAAGATGTTTTTTCTAGCTTTAGTTTTTCATCCATGGGCGACAATTGAGATTCCAAATCTACCAAGCAAGCTGCCAGTGCAGCCATAGACGAGGCAGAAGAGGCAATGCCACTGCTGTGCGGAAAAGTATTATGAGAACTTATGGCGATATCATAGTGCAACAAAAAAGGCTGATAAGCTGTAATGAGATCAAAAAAGGCTTCGAGTTTTGGCCGAAAACTCGGCTTTTCTTCTCCTTCAAAAAGGATGCTGAAAGAGACTTTTTTGGTGGGGGCGCCTAATGGTGTAAAATTAACTTCCGTTTTGGTCTGCGCATCGGAGAGGGTAAAGCTTAAAGATGCATTTTTAGGTAATTGCGGAAGCGTTTTTCCCCAATATTTTACAAGGGCTATATTGCTTGGTGCTTGCCATTTGGTATGATAAGCATCTTGTTGGGGTTGGGCGTTACTAGAAATAAAGCGCTTTTCCATGCTCCACAAATATACATGCTTAATTACTGTTGTAAGGGCTAAAACATATCTTAATTTAAATTTTATACATTTGAATATACTTAACCTAAATTGAATATTATGTTTTCTAAATCTATTATCTGGTCAACTATTGTGGTCTCCCTATTTTTTTATTTTGTTCCGCCCTTATTTTACACTGTGGCAGATGCATGTCTTAGTGAATACGTAATCAATCCCATTGCTAGAGATTCCTATTATTTTGGAATATTAGGAATTGGTGTGCTGTTGTTTTCTTACACATTTGTACGTGTTTTCCAAAAATGGTCTAATGGGATATACAGCAATAAAAAAGGTTTTGCCTTTGGTATCTGGGCCACATTATTCACAATTGCTTCTATGAGTTTTATTAACTATGCTACAACTGATTTTGCTGAAGCAGAATATTATGCCTTAGACAGTGTTTATTGGCTAGCCATGTACACGATAGGTGGTGTTTTGGTTGCCTTTGTTTCCAGAAAAACAAGCTAAAACAATTGCTGCCTTTAAAAATAAAAGCTTCCGATGCGGGGGCTTTTTTATGCTTAGTCTACACTAACCACTTGGTCAATCTCGGGAGCGTATTTTTTTACGGTCAATTCAACCCCTTGCTTGAGTGTCATCTGATTTACAGAACAACCCACACAGGCGCCCAAAAGTTGGACTTTAACCGTGTTATTTTCAATGCCTACAAGTTCAATATCTCCCCCATCGGATTTTAAAAATGGACGGATTTCTTCAAGAGCTTGTTCAATACGTTGGTTTAAATCTGACATAGCCTATTTTTTTGTTACAGCAGCACAACCTGCCATAGTGGTTATTTTAATCGCCTCGGTAGGCGGTAGTTGTTCGTTTCGTCGTACCACTTCTGACACAACAGCTCGGGTGACTTCCGTAAAGGCATCTGCAACAACTGTTTTTTCTTGCATGGCTGCAGGCCGACCCATGTCTCCTGCTTCACGAATACTTTGTACAAGTGGCAGTTCTCCCAAAAAAGGAATTTTTAAATCTTCTGCTAAATACTTTGCTCCAGACTTGCCAAAAATATAATATTTATTGTCAGGCAACTCCTCGGGAGTGAAATACGCCATATTCTCAACGATACCTAACACCGGCACTTGAATGTTTTTTTGCTGGAACATAGCAACGCCTTTTTTTGCATCGGCTAGTGCCACGGCCTGTGGTGTGCTGACAACCACTGCCCCAGTAATGGGTAACGATTGCATGATGCTTAAATGAATGTCCCCTGTACCAGGTGGTAGGTCAATTAATAAAAAATCCAGCTTTCCCCAGGCAGCATCAAAAATCATTTGGTTAAGTGCTTTTGCCGCCATAGGACCACGCCAAATAACCGCTTGATCTGGTTTGGTAAAAAATCCAATAGACAACAACTTAACACCAAAGTTCTCAACTGGAACCATTTTGGAAACACCATCAATATTTTTTGCTAGTGGGCGTTCATTAGCCACGTCAAACATGATGGGCATAGAAGGGCCATAAATATCCGCATCTAAGACACCTACCTTAAAGCCCATATTGGAAAGGGATACCGCCAGATTTGCCGTAACCGTAGATTTACCTACACCGCCTTTTCCAGAAGCAACCGCAATAATGTGCTGAATACCCGCAATAGGCTTGCCTTTAATTAAATTAGCGTCCTTTTTTTCGACTGCTTTGACCAAAATGTTCACCTTTACTTTGGCCTTTTCATTTACCTGGTCATGAATGGCTTTCATGATAGATACCTCGGTTTTCTTTTTGGCCTGTAATGCTGGGTTATCCGTCTCTACATCAACCACCACCTCATCACCAAAAATATTGATGTTCTTAACAGCATTGGCCTCTATAAGATTTTTACCTGCACCAGGTAAACTTATACTGGATAATGCTTGTTCAATTGCAGGGCGTGTAATTTTCATTCAGTCTAAATAAGTTTACAAATATAGCATATCGCATTAAGACTAGGGCTATGCATTTGGGTTCCAAAAAACAGCATCGAAATGTTGAATTTGATCATCAACAATCACATGCCCCTCTGATTCTAACAATTGCTGCATGGTATTGATTCCGCCAAAGTGATGTTTTCCAGTGAGCAATCCAATACGATTCACCACGCGATGGGCTGGAACATCGGGTTTGGCGTGTGCGGCATTCATGGCATAACCAACCGTTCGTGCGCTTTTAGCAGCGCCTAAATATTGTGCAATACTCCCATAGGTAGTTACCTTACCAAAGGGTATTTGTCGCACTACTTCGTATACACGTTCAAAAAAGTCATTTTGTTGTTGCATCTGTAGGAAAAGAGAATTTAAGATAGGTAATGGGAATGCCTTGCTCACGGTATTGTTGCTCGTAAAAAGTTTGAATACCAATAACGTCTGCTGGGGCATGCACATATTGATAGATGTCGTGATGTGCCATTAGTGGTTTTATACGCCATCCGTCTAAAACACCAAGCGTATAACCGTGCAAAAAAGCAGCATCTGTTTTGAGGTGCACAATACCTTCGGGCTGAAGTACTTGTTGGTAGCTCCGCAGAAATGTTGGATTGGTCAATCGGTGGTGTTTGCGCCTAAACTTGTACTGGGGGTCTGGAAAAGTAATCCAAATCTCCGCAACTTCTCCCTGAGCAAAAACCGCTTCAATGAGTTCGATTTGTGTGCGCACAAATGCTACATTTTGAAGCCCTTCTTCAAGGGCTGTTTTGGCGCCACGCCAAAAGCGCGCACCTTTGATATCAATACCTATATAGTTTGTATTGGGGGTTTTTCGGGCTAGACCAACGGTATACTCACCCTTACCACAACCCAACTCAACAACTATGGGGTTATCATTTTTAAAAAAAGCCGACCAAGCCCCCTTGTGCGCAAAGGATTTGGAAAGCAAATCAGCTCTACTGGGCTGAATCACATTTTCAAATGACTCGTTTTCTTTAAATCGTTTTAACTTATTCTTACTTCCCACAATATGTTTTTAGAGGGCCTCTATCAGTTCTGACTTCTCTAAAGTAAATGAAAATTCAGAGCCAATTTCTGGTTGGCTTTCAACAAAAATCTGTTCTTTATGCGCTTCGATAATGTGCTTAACAATCGCCAAGCCCAAACCAGATCCACCCCTGCGGCGATTACCACTTTTATCGACACGGTAGAAACGCTCGAATAAGCGTGGCAAATGCTCCTCTTCAATGCCCTCTCCGTTGTCACGCACTCTGACAATAATTTTATTCTCAAAAATAGGCTGAACGCTTACTTCTGTAGTACCTTTCTTTTTGCCGTACTTAATGGAATTCATGATAAGGTTTGTCAAAACTTGTTGCACCCGCTCTCTATCGGCATATACCGTTATGGCTTTTTCGTATTTCTGGTCAAACTCAAGTTCGATATTGGATTTTGAAGCTTCCATTTCAAGCAATTCAAATACGCTTTGGATTAATTCGAGGATGTCAAATTCTTCCATTTCAAGTTGGGTGTCCTCTTTTTCTAACTTGGTCAGTAAATCCAAATCTTTTACAATATATGTAAGTCGCTCTACCCCCTTATTGGCACGTTCCAAGTACTTTTTATTAACTGAGGCATCTTTAAGTGCGCCATCCAAAAGCGTGAGTATATAACCCTGGACTGTAAATAATGGCGTTTTAAGTTCATGTGCAACATTTCCCAAGAATTCACGGCGGAAAGATGCTTGGTCTTTTAGGCTGTCCAATTCTACACTTCGCCTGAGCGCCAATTCTTTAACATTTTCGAGCAGCGAGTCCATATTGTCCGTAATAAGAATGTCGTTCAGTTCCCCTCTAAACTCAGGCTCTAAATCCTGATATAGCTGTTTTATTTCCTTGTACATGAATTTTTCAATCCTATAGTTGAGTACTAAAAATACGGAAATGAAAATGACAAAACCACAGCTTAAAAGCGCAAGTATTTTGGTAGTGCTAAAAAGAAAAATTTCGGTAAAAACGACTGAAAAGCCTACAGTCACCAGCAGGATAAGAGCCGTTATTAACAACGATGAAATCAGTGAAAATCGATAGGATTTTAACGGTCTTTTAGCCATGCTAATCCACGTATTTGTAACCTACTCCTTTAATCGTTTTGAAGTGTTTATCCCCTATTTTTTCACGTAGTTTACGAATGTGCACATCAATGGTTCTACCTCCGACAACAACCTCATTGCCCCATACCCTATCTAAAATTTCTCCGCGTTCAAATACTTTCTGAGGTTTAGATGCAAGTAACGACAACAGTTCAAACTCCTTGCGAGGTAAATTGAGTTCTTGGCCCTTATAGGTTACCATATATTCTTCTCTGTTTACCACTAGGTCGCCAACTTCAAAATAATTCTTTGAATTGTTCCCCTTGAATCGACGTAGGATTGCTTTGATTTTACTCAAAAGCACTTTTGGCTTAATCGGTTTTGTTATATAGTCATCTGCACCTGCCTCAAGACCTGCCACCTGGGAATAGTCTTCACTTCGCGCCGTTAAAAAAACAATGACCAATTCAGAGAGATTGGGATTTTTACGTAGTTGTTCGCAGGTTTCAATGCCATCCATTTCAGGCATCATCACGTCGAGTAACACCAAATGAGGCTTCCATTCGCTGGCTTTCGCCAAGGCCTCTACACCATTTTTTGCCCTTTTAACCTGATAACCTTCACTCGATATATTATAATCTAATATCTCTAAGATGTCTGGCTCGTCATCAACCAATAAAATACGTGTATCCTTTTTTTTCATGCCTCAGTCGTTCTGCTCAAATATAAAAAATTATAGTGCTCGAAGTGATTAAGGATTTAAAAAATCATCAATACATTTGACCATTATGAATCTGTTTGAAAAAGAAGCCTTGGCGTTATTTGCTTATCAGTTTGAGCACAACCCTGTATATCGCTCTTTTTGTGACCTGACCAATGTGAGTCCATCCGATGTAAAAAGCACGCTTCAGATTCCCTTTTTACCCATCACTTTTTTTAAAACACACCGTGTAAGTTGTAAAAAAGATGACGCATTTGTATTTGAAAGTTCGGGTACAGGTGGGGTTACAAGCAAACACCACGTAGCATCGTTAGCGCAATACGAAGATAGTTTTCGAAAAGGCTTTGCACAATTTTATGGCCAACCGGAAGATTATCACATTCTAGCACTACTCCCGGGGTATATTGAAAGGCCCAATGCTTCTTTGTTGTATATGTGTCGTGACTTAATCGGGAAGGCAAAAAAGGAGTTCAGTGGATTCTACCTCAATCAATTTGAAGCGCTTCATAAGGCCTTAAAATCTTTAGATGCACAACAAAAACCAACTCTTCTGATTGGCGTGAGTTTTGCGCTGCTGGATTTTTGCGAACAGCACCCAATGCAGCTTCAGCATACCACTATAATGGAGACGGGTGGCATGAAAGGAAGAAGGAAGGAGCTCGTGCGTGAAGCGTTACACGAATTGCTTCAAAAAGGTTTTGGAGTTTCCAACATCCACAGTGAATATGGCATGACTGAAATGCTATCGCAAGCCTATTCTAAAGGAAAGGGGTTGTTTCGCCCAGCATCAATTATGCAAGTACTGATACGGGATGTGCACGAGCCAAACAAAATATCTAAAACAGGTTCGGGAGGCATTAATATTATTGACTTATCTAATAAAGATTCTTGTGCGTTTTTAGCCACGCAAGACCTAGGGAAATGCCATGCTGATGGCACTTTTGAAGTGTTGGGCAGATTTGATGCCTCAGATGTTAGAGGTTGCTCGCTTATGACGACTTAACAACAAGTAAAAAATAATTTTTCTTACCGCGTTGTAGCAACACATAATTACCACAAATAAGGTCAGAGGAGGTGATGTGTTTTGCCTCTGTTACCTTTTCTTTATTTACAGAAATCGAGTTTTCTTTTAGTGCCCTGCGGGCTTCTCCATTGGATTTTAGAAAGCCAGTCTCAGCTGCTAATGCATCTGTTATGGAAAGTCCGTCGGCTGCTAATTTTTCAGCTGTTACTTCTGCTTGAGGAACCCCTTCAAAAATATCCAACAGCGTTTGTGCGTCTAATGCTTTCAGGGAATCTGTTGTCGCCTTACCAAATAAAATTTGAGCAGCTTGCTCTACACGTACTACATCCTCAGCCGAATGAACCATGGCAGTAACCTCTTGAGCCAGTTTTCGCTGAAGCTGTCTTTGGTGTGGCATTTCACGGTGTGCAGCTATTAGTGTGTCTATTTCATCTTTAGTTAGAAAAGTAAAAATCTTGACATACTTTTCAGCATCTTC
Source organism: Flavobacteriaceae bacterium (assembly GCA_009886265.1). Classification (GTDB taxonomy): domain Bacteria; phylum Bacteroidota; class Bacteroidia; order Flavobacteriales; family Flavobacteriaceae; genus UBA7446. The sequence goes on along the minus strand of QXZR01000108.1, from coordinate 24,721 downwards.
ATCGGAAGCATTCAGCCAATATTGATAAAACTTATATGGCGATGTTTTTTCTGGATCTAGCCAAACATTACCTCCTTCTGTTTTTCCAAATTTAGTGCCATCAGATTTTGTAATAAGCGGACAGGTTAGCGCATAGGCTTTGCCAGAAAGTTTGCGTCTAACAAGTTCGGTTCCTGTAGTAATATTTCCCCATTGGTCGCTTCCACCCATTTGAAGCAAACAATTGTGGTGCTCATACAAATGAAGAAAATCATACCCTTGAATAAGTTGATAGGTAAACTCTGTAAAAGACATGCCTTCTTTGGCTTCTGCGCCAAGGCGCTTTTTCACAGAGTCTTTTGCCATCATATAATTCACCGTAAGGTGTTTGCCAATATCGCGGGCAAAATCAATAAGTTTAAATGAAGCCATCCAATCTAGGTTGTTGACCATCACGGCACCGTTAGGCTTTTTGCTGTCAAAATCTAAAAATTTTGATAATTGTTTTTCAATACCGTTGCAGTTTTGCTCAAGTGTTTTGTTGTCCAGCAAGTTTCGCTCGGCAGATTTCCCAGATGGATCACCAATCATACCAGTTGCGCCACCCACAAGTGCGTAGGGTTTATGGCCGTAACGTTGAAAATGCATCAAAATCATGATTTGAACCAAGCTGCCAATGTGAAGCGAGTCTGCAGTTGGGTCAAACCCAATATATCCAGACGTCATTCCCTTAGCAAGGGTTGCGTCGGTTTCTGGCATGATGTCATGCACCATTCCGCGCCAAGTAAGTTCTTCTACAAATGATGCCATGTACTTATTTTTAGCAAATATAAACCTATGTTAACGAACCCGAAAGATAGGGTTACAATTTATTGTCAATTAATCGTTGAGGCAACCCTAATGTATCGCGCTCTTCCATCGCTTTTAAACGTGATTCAACCGTCTCGAAAATGCGCGTATACTGCTTTGATTTTGAGGCGTAATACGTATTGTTTTTCACAAAAGTAAGGCTATCTATACCGTGAAACTTATAAAGTGAGTCCAAGGGTACATAGTGGGTTTCGTTATATCCAATAGCTGCATTTATTAAGGCCAAATCAATGTGAAAATTGATGAGTTGTTCTTCACTCATCAAGGGTTCGGGTTTGGCAATCCTGTCTTGCGCACAAGCAGCTAACAGCAGAAAGACACCTAATACAAAAAAAGTTCTCATCTCGTAAAGCTTAAAGGTTTGGCGTGATTGGATTCTTTTATATTTCCGTTTTCATACATAAGCGCTCCATTTAGAAAAGTATGGGTTACAGCTCCACGTAATGTTGTCCCCTCCAAAGGAGACCAACCACATTTGTATAAAAGACTATCCCGTGTAATGGTATGCGCTTGATTGGCATCAACAAGAACCAAATCAGCGTAGTAACCGGCTCTTATGTAGCCGCGCTCTTTAATAGAAAATAAAATGGCAGGGTTATGACACATTTTCTCTACTACTTTCTCAAGGCTGATCTTACCTTGATTTACACATTCGAGCATTACAGCTAGCGCATGCTGTACCATTGGCCCGCCTGATGGTGCTTTAGTGTAAACCTGATTTTTTTCTTCCAAAGTATGCGGTGCGTGGTCGGTAGCAATAATATCGATACGATCATCGTTGAGTGCTTCCCAAAGACCCGCTCTATCTACAGCAGATTTTACTGCAGGGTTCCACTTAATATGGGTGCCCTTTTTTGTATAGTCTTCATCAGAAAACCACAAATGATGAATACACACTTCAGACGTAATTTGTTTTTCGGCTAGGGGCACATCGTTTTGGAATAATGCCGTTTCTCTTGCCGTAGACAAATGGAATACGTGTAAACGTGCGCCTGTTTCTTTAGCCAATGCTATGGCTTTTGAAGAAGATAAATAACAAGCCTCCGCAGAGCGAATATCTGGATGATATTCAATGGGGATATCATCCCCAAATTTTTTGACATATTCAGCAAGGTTAGCCCTTATGGTTTGTTCATCCTCACAGTGCACAGCAATGGGAAGTCGAAATGCTGAAAATATTTCTTTCAGTGTGTTGGGGTCATCTACCAGCATATTTCCGGTCGAAGAGCCTAAAAACAACTTTAGCCCAGGTGTCGTTTTTGGATCAATTGCCTTTATTTCCTCAAGATTGTCATTGGTACCACCAAACAAGAAGCCATAATTAACCCAAGAGGTTTGGGCAGCCACGTCAAGCTTATCATTATACGCCTGTGCGGTGGTGGTTTGTGGATTGGTGTTGGGCATCTCTAGAAAAGAGGTAATCCCTCCAGCCAAACAAGCCTTTGATTCCGTGCCAATGGTTGCCTTGTGCGTAAGTCCTGGCTCGCGAAAATGAACTTGATCGTCTATGCAACCTGGAAGCAAAAATTTCCCTGATGCATCTATTACTTCCACATCTGGTGTTACGGTCATATTGGCCGAGATAGCAGCAATGCGCTCCCCCTCAATAAGCACGTCAAGCAAGGCTGTTTGCCCCTCGTTCACCACCTTTGCTCCCTTAATTAATATTTTACTCATGCTTGTTTATTAAATACACTACGCCATTTCATACCAATAATACCAAAAATAGCCTCATTAATGATTGAAGTATTCATTTTTGAATCCCCTGCTGTTCTGTCGCTAAAAGTAATGGGGAATTCGACAATTCGAAAGTTCTTTTTCCACAACCAAAACTTAAGTGCAATTTGAAAGGCATATCCTTTAAATCGGATATCATCCAAATTCAGTGCAGAAAGCGCTTTGGTTTTATAACCTACAAATCCAGCCGTAGGGTCAGCAACGGGCAGACCCGTAATAATTCTGACATATAGCGATGCGCCAAGGGAAAGTATAATTCTCCCTAAGGGCCATTTGCGAACACGGATTCCTTTTTTATATCTCGAACCCACGACAACATCTGCCTTGTCTTCTTCAAGTAGTGCCAGCATGGGTACGAGTGCTTTGGGCGGGTGGGAAAAGTCTGCATCCATCTCAAAAAGATAGGTATAGCCTTTGTCCATCGCCCACTTAAATGCGTGGATATAGGCTGGTCCAAGGCCATCTTTATTTTGTCGCACTTCTAAATGAAGTTGGGGAAATGTTGCCCTTAATTCACGAACCAAATCAGCTGTCCCATCTGGTGAATTGTCATCAACAACCAACACATCAAAGGCTGCAGGCAAATCCACAACGGCACGTAAGATGCCTTGAATATTCGCTGCCTCATTAAAGGTAGGGATGACTACAACTGTTGCGTTCATACACAGCTAAAATACGCATTTAAATAAGTGGATAACCCTTAAAAATTTAGATACTTTTGTGGCATGTATGAACTGCGAGAACTTGGCGACCACTATTTTGGGCTTTATTTGATTTTGACCTTGACGCTACTTGCCGCACTAAAACTTGTTAATCCCTGGCGCCTAAAGTCGTTGATGCGTTTTTGGATTGGGGTTGGACATACTGAAGAGTTTAATAAGACCTTCAAGGTATATCGTGCTTTTTCAATATTGACTTTTGTCTTAAGAAGCTTGGTGTTTGGCCTTGTTCTAAGCATTTTTCAAAACAAGAGCTTTTACATAGCAAGTTTTGATGGTGAAGTATTGTATTACGCTGGTGGTTTCATGATTTTTTGGATATTGAGGACATTTCTTGAAAGTGGTTTCATGTCGTTTTTCAATAAACAAGAAGCACTCCTTAGGCTATTTTACATCCGCACGTTAAACAAAGAAAAAATAACATTCTTATTTGGCTGTTTACTATTCGGCTTGGCTTTCATTGGTTTTGGCAAAATAATATCCATTCTTTTTGCCTCAAGCTACGCAATTGCAATGTTGGCCATACATCTCAATACGCTCAAACTATATTTTAGACAACTCAATGCTATGCCGGTCTATATTATTTTGTATATTTGCGCCTCTGAAATTGCCCCTATATGGCTAGCATTACAAATACTGAAATTTTGACAAAACCGGCAAAAGTGAAAACCATCTTGGTTTCACAACCCGCACCGTCAATTGAAAATTCTCCTTATAACCAGCTTATTGATAAGCGAAAGGTTACCATAGACTTTAGACCCTTTATTCACGTTGAAGGTGTGTCTTCAAGAGAAGTTCGTTTGCAAAAAATTGATATCACAAAATTCAGTGCGATTATTTTTACGAGTCGCAATGCTGTTGACCACTTCTTTCGTTTGGCTGAAGAATTGCGCTATACGGTGCCTAGTACCATGCGTTATTTTTGTCAATCTGAAGCGGTTGCGTACTACCTGCAGAAATATGTGGTGTATCGCAAACGCAAAATCTATGTGGGAAAGCGTACACTAGAAGAGTTATTAAAAGAAGTCGTTAAATATAAAGATGAATCTTTTCTCCTTCCTTGCTCCGATAGGCTAAAGGCGAGTGTTCCTGAAAAGCTTGACGCCACAGGCATCAACTGGACAAAAGGCGTTTTTTATAAAACAGTCATCAGTGATTTGTCTGATTTACGGAACGTTTATTACGACATTTTGGTGTTTTTCAGCCCTTCTGGCATAGAATCATTGTTTCATAATTTTGCAGATTTTGATCAGAAAGACACCCGAATTGCAGTATTTGGGACCTCGACAAAAAAAGCGGCTTTAGACAAGAATTTACGCATAGACATCTTGGCGCCCACACCAGAAAATCCATCCATGACCAAAGCCTTGGACGATTATATCGCAAAAGCCAACAAACGCTAGTTTAGGCGCGTATATACCCAACAAGCAAATTCACCCATCCTAGAATAAGCATTAAACCACCTATTGGGGTTACTGGACCCAAAATAGCTGGTAGCCCTGTATCGCCATACATGGTTGACAAAGACAAGAGATAAATAGATATAGAAAATAACAGGGTTCCAGTTATAAAGAGTAGCGCGGTTCTGTTGATAAACTTTTGTGGACTAGTTGTTAGGCTTAAAAAAAGCAATGCCATCCCATGAAAAAATTGATAACGCACCCCTACCTCAAAGGATTGAAGGGCGTCTACAGACAACAGATTCGACAATAAATGTGCCCCAAAAGCACCTAAGATAACGGCGCTTCCACAAAAAAGCACCCCCCATATTTGCAACTGTTTATGCTTCATCTTTATTTTCTTCTAAAATAGTTTATTAGTTTTATAGTCTCAACATAAAGGTATTGAAAAAAGAAGACAAACAAGTTTCGTTAGACGGCATAGACAAAGCCATATTACGTGTGTTGATGGAAAACGCAAGAACACCCGTACAAGAAATAGCGCGACAACTCGACCTATCTGGTTCAGCCGTACACCAACGGCTCAAAAAACTTGAAGATGCCAATCTAATTACCGGTAGTTATTTGAAACTAAATCCTGCATCTCTTGGCTATTCCACAACCGCCTACATTGGCGTATACTTGGACAAAGCCATGCGAAATCCTGAAGCCGTCGCGCAATTAAAGAAAATTACAGAAGTTGTAGAGTGCCACTATACCACGGGCAACTGGAGTATTTTGATTAAAATTTTGTGTAAAAACAACGAACACTTGATGCAGCTACTCAACCATAAGATTCAATCTATTGAGGGGGTTTCAAGAACCGAAACCTTCATCTCTTTACACCAACAAATCGATCGACAAATCAGTATTTAGCGCCTAGACCCTGTTGCCACGCTAAGTGCAAAATAAACGAGTGTTGCTAGTGAACCTATTGCAGCGACAACATAAGTTCTTGCCGCCCAGTTTAAGGCATCTTTTGACATCGCAAATTCTCGTTGGTTGACCATGTTTTTGCGTTGTAACCAAGCCAGTGCACGCTTACTCGCATCATACTCAACAGGCAATGTGATAAAACTAAACAAAGTGCCTAATCCAAACAGTACCACACCTGCAACAGCTAGGTTGTAGCCCATTGCCGAGCTGATCCCAAACATAAACCCGACAAAAATAATATACATGGACATGCGTGAAGCCACGCTTACCACAGGAACCAAAAGCGAACGAAACTGCAACCACTCATAGCTTTGGGCGTGCTGTACGGCATGACCACATTCGTGGGCAGCCACAGCAGCAGCAGCAGCATTTGCTTGGTGATAAACGTTCTCGCTTAAATTTACAGTCCTGGTTTTAGGGTTGTAGTGATCTGTTAGCTTACCTCGGACAGCTGTAACTTTCACATTGCGAATACCGTGGTCAGCCAACATTTTTTCGGCTATTTCTCTACCCGACATTTGATTGCTTAACTGTACTTTCCCGTACTTCTTAAAAGTTGACTTCAGCTTGTATTGAACCCACATACTAGCACCTGCAAACAAGGCAATGATTAAATAATATTCTAACATCATAGTTTTTTAATATTTAAGTGACAAAAACAATACCATTCTACTTTTTTGAGCGAATTATAAAAGTAATAATAAATACAATTATAGAGACAGATATGCTGTTGGCAACGATTACAGAAGGACTTTCAATCAATAGACCATAAGCAAGCCAACTTAGGGTGCCTACAGCCATCACCAAATACATCGTGAGTGACAAACCGTCAGCCTTTTTGGAATTCCAAATTTTAAACGCCTGTGGTAAAAATGCGGAGGTGGTTAGCGTGGCAGCAAAAAAACCAATGTATTCTGGGTTTATCATATTAAATAACAATATTGACAATTTTATTAGGGACGACGATTACCTTTTTTGCAGCCTTCCCATCTAAATACGATTGGGTACGCACGTCTTGCATCACAGCAGCTTCTATTTCGTTCTTGCTCAAAGCGGTGCCTAACGACAACGTAAAACGCATCTTCCCATTAAAACTTATGGGATATTCTTTGGTGTCATCTTTAAGATAGGCAGGATCAGGAATAGGATATGCAGCCGTCGTGATAGACGCTGAATGTCCCAACAACGCCCAAAGCTCCTCGCAAATATGAGGCGCAAATGGCGCAAGAAGTATGGTCAATGGCTCTAGAATTTCACGCTGATTACAGTTTTCCGAAGTGAGTTCGTTGGTTGCAATCATAAAGGCGCTAACCGAAGTATTCAGCGAAAAAGCTTCTATGTCTTGAGTTACTTTTTCAATGGTTTTGTGCAATGTTTTTAACGATGCTTTTGAAGGATTCTCCGCACTCACACCAAAGACATCCGATTGGTGGAATAATCGCCAGAACTTATTTAAAAAATTACTGACTCCTGAAATACCCGCTGTATTCCATGGCTTGGCCTGTTCAATAGGGCCTAAAAACATCTCATACATGCGAAGGGTATCTGCCCCATATCGATTGCAAATGGCATCTGGATTGACGACATTATACTTCGACTTCGACATTTTTTCTACCTCGCGCCCAACAATGTATTTGCCATCTTCTAATTCAAAGCTAGCATCGGCAAAATGGGGTTGCCATTTTTTTACACCCTCAATATCCAATTCGTTCTGTGGAGACACCAAAGAAACGTCCACATGAACGGGAATGACTTCTTTACCGCTGCAAAGTCCTTTAGAAAGATAGGTTTGGGTGTCGGCAAGTCGGTAAACAAAAGCACTTTCGCCCAATATCATACCCTGATTGATGAGTTTTTTGGCGTAGTTTTTTACGGGGACAAGACCCAAGTCATACATAAAGTATTGCCAAAATCTGGAGTATAGCAAGTGCCCTGTGGCGTGTTCACTTCCTCCCAAATACAGGTCAACTTCTTTCCAATAGTTCAATGCCTCTTTACTGGCAAAAGCCTCGGTATTTTGCGCATCCATATAACGATTAAAATACCACGAGCTACCCGCCCAACCTGGCATGGTGTTCTTTTCCAATGGAAACACATGCTTGTTGTCAATTAAGTCGTTAGAAACAACCTTGTTTTGCTTAGAGTCCCAAGCCCAATGTGTTGCATTGCCCAGTGGCGGTGCGCCATCTGAGGTGGGTAAATATTTTGAAACTTCTGGCAATTCCAAAGGCAGACAATCATCTGGAATAAGCCTTGGAAGCCCCTCGACAAAATACATGGGAATGGGCTCGCCCCAATAGCGCTGACGGCTAAAAACCGCATCGCGCAAGCGATAGGTAGTAGCGCCTTCGCCCATGCCTATTGCGCCTAAATGTTCAATAATTTTTTGAGTGGCATCAACATATGAAAGTCCGTCGAGAAAATCTGAGTTCGCAATCACAGTCTTTTCTTTATCCGAAAAAGCCGCTTCAGCAATATCAACGTCCTTGAAAATATTTTTAATCGGTAGCTCGAAGTGCTTGGCAAAATCGAAGTCGCGTTGATCTCCACAAGGCACGGCCATTACTGCTCCTGTTCCATATCCCGCCAATACATAATCGCCTATCCAAATGGGTACTTTTTCATTGGTAACAGGGTGAATGGCATAGGCACCTGTAAACACACCGCTTATACGTGAAACATCGCTCATCCGCTCGCGTTCGCTGCGTTGTGCTGTTTGCGTAACATAGGCAACAACCGCTTCGCGTTGTTCATCTGTAGTAATTTCAGCTACCCATTCGTGTTCTGGAGCCAACGTCAAAAAAGTAACACCAAAAAGGGTGTCAGCTCTAGTGGTAAACACTTCTATTTTACGATCGCTGTTTTCTATTGGAAAACGAACACTTGCACCCACGGATTTGCCAATCCAGTTCCGTTGCATTTCTTTGAGTGGCTCAGGCCAATCAATATCGTTCAGTCCTTCGAGTAGTCGGTCGGCATAGGCAGAAATACGCATGCTCCACTGCTTCATTTTTTTGCGCTCTACTGGGTGTCCGCCTCGTTCAGAAGCCCCTTGAATTACCTCATCATTGGCGAGTACGGTTCCCAAAGCGGGGCACCAATTTACTTCTGTTTCTGCCAAATAGGTCAAGCGATAATACAACAGAAATTGCTCCTGTGCAGTTGCGTCCATTTGCTGCCATGCAGCTGCAGTTAGCGATGGCGTTTCCTCATCACAAACAGCGTTTAAATCTTGCGTTCCATGCTTTTCAAGATGTGCAACAAGTGCACCTATACCACGTGCCTTATCTTGGTTCTTGTCGTACCACGCATCAAAGAGCAATGAAAAAATCCACTGTGTCCAGCGGTAATAAGAGGGGTCTGAGGTGCGCACCTCCCGTGACCAATCAAAAGAAAAGCCCATGCGATCGAGCTGTTCTCTATAGCGTTTGATGTTGGTTTCGGTTGTGATGGCTGGGTGTTGACCCGTTTGGATGGCATATTGCTCAGCGGGTAGCCCGAAAGAGTCATAGCCTTGCGGGTGCAAAACGTTAAAACCGCTATGGCGTTTGTAGCGCGCAACTATATCACTTGCAATATAACCCAAGGGATGCCCAACGTGAAGACCAGCACCAGATGGATAGGGAAACATATCAAGCACATAATACTTTGGCTTGTCGGATGGTTGTACAACTTTATAGGTTTCTTTTGTTGCCCAAATCGCCTGCCATTTTTTTTCTATCTCTTGAAAAGGATACCCCATGTGTGCAATTAAGCAACAAAAATAACATTTTAAACACGAGCTTTATTGATAAGAGTGAGATTTGTTCCGTCATATTTTCTATTTTTATGGCATAGAACAACTATGTCTGCAACTCGTATATACAAACGCCGTCTTTTAACCTCTTATCTTTCTGTTGTAAGCAGTACTGCTTTGGTGCTTTTTGTATTGAGCGTTTTGGGCTTTGTCCTGCTCAACAGTCAGTCCATTGCCAATTATTTTAAAGAACAGGTTACCATGACCGTTTTTTTGGATGATGAAACCAAAGAAATGGAACGAGAACAACTGACAACCACCATGCGATTGGCGCCCTTTACCAAATCGGTTCGCTTTGTATCCAAGGAAACTGCTGCCGCAGAGCACAGTGCCACCATTGGTGAAGATTTTATGGATTTTTTAGGCTATAACCCCTTACAAGATGCGCTAGACATTGGACTCAAGGCCGAATTTGTCACTACCGAAGTATTGGATAGTCTAAGCGACGTCATGGAGCAAAAGCCCTTTATTTCTGAAGTGCTATACGACAGACCACTTATTGTTTTACTAAACCAGAACATTGAACGCTTCGGTTTTTGGCTACTCGTTTGTAGTGCTGTCTTTGTGACTATTGCCTTATTGCTCATCAACCACTCTATCAAATTGTCGATTTACAGCAAACGACTGGTGATTCAAACCATGTTATTGGTAGGTGCACGGAAAGGATTTATTCGACGTCCCTTTTTGTGGCGTTATATGCTTTTGGGTATCATTAGTGCAGCGCTTGCGCTGGCTGGCTTTGCAGGCCTTTTACGTTTTTTGGTGCGCTTGGCGCCTCAAGTTGACTGGTGGGGGTCCGTTGAGAATATTGCATTGTTGTCGGCAGGTATTCTGCTTTGTTCAGTACTGATAAGTGCCATCAGTGCTTTTTTTGCCACCCAAAGACACCTCAAATTAACCTATGATATTGTGTATTGATATGAAAAACGAAAAAGAGTTTTTATTTGGCAAACGCGCCTACCGCATTATGGGTATAGGCGTTGCACTAATCGTATTAGGTTTTGTACTTATGACGGGTGGAGGCAGCGATGACCCCAACGTATTTAATCCCGAAATGTATAGCCCATTACGCATTCGTGTAGCACCCACATTGGTATTGGCAGGATTTGCGATTTTGGTGGTGGCTATTTTAGCTACTAAAAAGAAATAATGGGTTTTTGGGAAGCCATTTTATTGGGGGTTGTTCAAGGACTAACCGAATTTTTACCTGTATCATCAAGTGGTCATTTGGCACTGTTTACGGCCATTCTCGGCAACGATCAACTGCCCGCTGAAAATCTCCTTTTTACTATTCTAGTACACGCAGCCACTGCAATTGCAACCATAATTGTTTTTAGAAAAGATATTGTAGCAATCCTTAGTGGAATATTTAAAAAAGATCAGCCCGAAACCCGCGCTTTTGTTGGCTATGTTGTGGTATCCATGATACCTGCAGTGGTGATAGGCTTATTCTTTGAAGATCAAATAACAGCACTTTTTGACACAAACTTAGCATTGGTGGGTGCTATGCTGTGTTTAACAGCGGTTTTGCTTTTTTTTACCGACAAGGCATCAAGCAAAAAGCAACCCATCACCTACAACATTGCTTTGCTCATTGGGATTGCGCAAGCGATTGCCATTCTTCCGGGGATATCGAGAAGTGGCGCTACAATTGCCGTTGCCTTACTCATTGGAGTCAGCAGGCCTGAAGCAGCGCGGTTTTCCTTTTTAATGGTTATCCCGCTTATTTTGGGCAGCATGGCCAAATCAATATTAGATCAAGAAGCAACTGCAAATATTAGTTTTGACCTACTACCTATGAGTGTAGGGTTTTTGGCTGCCTTAGCCTCAGGAGTTTTGGCTTGTACGTGGATGATTGCACTTGTTAAACGCAGCAAGCTTAGTTATTTTGCTATTTACTGCCTCATCGTTGGCATAACCGCATCTGTAGTTGCATGGATATAATACGCACAAAAGAAGCATTTTTAGAAGGGCAGCTTTTGCTCATTGACAAGCCCCTTACGTGGACTTCATTTCAAGTGGTAAACAAAATGCGATGGGCCATTCGAAAAGAATTTGATATCAAAAAAATCAAAGTTGGGCACGCCGGCACCTTAGACCCTTTGGCTACAGGATTGATGCTAATATGCACAGGACGCATGACCAAACAAATTGCGCAATTTATGGGAATGCACAAAACCTATACAGGAAGCTTTCGTTTGGGCGCTACAACACCATCTTATGATTTGGAAACCAGCGTCAGCGATCCAAAGCCCACAGACCACATTTCCGCTGCAATGCTAGAAGAAGTGCGTGCTGGTTTTTTGGGAAATATTCAACAAAAACCACCCATATACGCTGCCATAAAAAAAGACGGAAAGCGTTTGTACACCCTGGCCAGAGCTGGAAAAACAATTGAAATCCCATCTAGAGAAGTGCAGATTACCGATTTTGAATTAACAGACGTCAATATGCCAGATGTTAGCTTTTCTGTTAGCTGTAGTAAGGGAACTTACATTCGTTCACTAGCCCACGATTTTGGCCAAAAACTTGGCTGTGGAGCGCATCTTACATCCTTAAAAAGAACTGCCATAGGCAGCTATCCACTATCAGCCGCCTTGACACTTGATGCATTTTTGCATAGTTTAGAAGCAAAATCCTGACTATGGAACCTTATCGCTGTGACTGGTGTTTGGCAAACCCCACTTACATTGCCTATCATGACACGGAATGGGGCGTTCCCATTTACGATGATGTAAAATTGTTTGAAGCCCTACTACTGGAAACATTCCAAGCGGGCTTATCTTGGTGGTCGGTCTTACAGAAGCGCGATAACTTTCGCAAGACCTTTTATGACTTTGACGTGAATCGCATTGCCCAAATGACAACCTATGACGCAGATGGGCTGATGCAAGACAAGGGCATCATCCGCAATCGAGGGAAGATCAATGCAGCCATTTCAAATGCACAGTCCTTTATTAAAATTCAAAAGGAGGTCGGTTGTTTTAGTGATTTTATGTGGGCCTATACAAATGGGAGCCCTATTCAAAACCATTACACCCAAAAAAAAGAATTACCGCAAACCACTTCGCTTGCAATACAGATGAGCAATGACCTAAAGCAGCGGGGATTTAAATATATTGGAAAGATAACTATGTATGCCCATATGCAAGCCGTTGGTATGGTTAACGATCATGTGGTGGGTTGTTTTAGACACAAAGAGGTGTCTACTCTAGGTAATTGAGGAAATCTTTTCGGGAAATCGGCGTTGCGCCCATACTGGCCAAATGTGCAGTGGGCACCTGACAATCAATAAGCTTATAGTTGTTTTTTTTGAGTTCTCGCGCGAGATATATCAAGGCCAACTTACTGGAATTACTGGATTTGGAAAACATACTTTCACCACAAAACACCTGTCCAATATCAATGCCGTAGAGCCCGCCTACAAGTTCGGGGCCGTCCCAAACCTCCACGGAATGTGCGTGACCTTGCTCGTGTAATGTTTCATAAACTTCCATAAGTCCGGGTGTGATCCACGTACCTGTTTGCCCAAAACGTTTGACTCGAGCACAAGCCTTTACCACTTCATTAAAAGCCTTGTCGAAAGTAATTTCATAGGTGTTTTTACGCATAAAAGTGCGCATGCTTTTGGAAATTCTCAATTGGTCGGGGAAGAGCACCATTCTTGGGTCAGGGCTCCACCAAATTAAAAAATCATCTTTTTCAAACCAAGGGAAAATACCTTTTTGATAGGCCAACAACACACGTTCTGGCCGTAGGTCTCCACCAACAGCAACTATCCCCTCTTCCGTTGCCAAATGAGGTGAAGGAAAACGCAATGCTTCAGAAAGATGATACATGTTGTTGTTAGAACGGTAGGTCGTCTGGCGTTTCTTTATCTGTTTCAGGCATGGTTTCGAATGGTGGTGCGGCTGGCGGTGGTGCTGGAGCCTCATCAATAGCATCTATACGCCATCCTTGGATAGAATTAAAATACTTCACTTCGCCTTGTGGACTTTGCCATTCGCGCCCGCGAATATTAATACCCACTTTAATGCGTTGGCCCACATTGTATGCATTGAGTATGTTGCACTTATCTTGCACAAATTCAATCAAAATATGCTGTGGATATTGCTCTTCGGTCGTTAGAACGAGTTCGCGTTTTTGAAATCCATTGGATCCATATTCTTTTGTCTCGTCAATTTGTTTGATTTTTCCTGTAATTTCCATGCTTTGGTTAATGTTATTAATGAACTCATATTGACTTTTTCTATTCCCTAAAAAATGGTTGAAACTAAAAATCAAGATGAATTCAATACAAATCTACTCAATTTGCAGATAATCTAAACGTTGAAATTACACTATATTCGTAGGCATGAGTGCTAATACATTAACGGCTTATCCGCGACTAATCCGATTGGTGGGGTTTATAATGGCGCTTGGCTTTGCGGGCATAACACTTTGGAACACCTATAAGCTGATTCAGCGCATAGAAGATGACGAGAAACAACAGATGGAGCTTTGGGGTTTAGCACAACAAAAACTGGCTTCCAACAAAGATCTTGACAACCCTATTGACCCGTTGACTTTTCAAATACTAACTGCTGAAAACAGCATACCTATGATTGTTGTTGACGACCAAAACAACTTGTTGTTTTCCAACAATATCAACCAACGAAAACTCGCCCAAGATTCATTGGGTTATATCCAGAAGCTTAAAGAGGAATTTGGCGCGGCACACACACTCATAGAAATTACATACAAAGACAGTTTGTATCAAAAAATGTATTATGGTAAGTCCAACCTCATTTACCAATTAAGATATTACCCTTTTGCTTTTTTATTGATTGTCGTATTTATAGGCGGGCTGGTTTACGCCTACTACAAAACCAATCAACAAGCAGTTGAAAACAAACTATGGACAGGCATGGCCAAGGAGACTGCGCACCAATTGGGAACGCCTATTTCATCTTTGCTGGGTTGGCTGGCCATATTAGAAGAGGATGTAAACCCAAAAATGTTAAACCAAATAAAAAGCGACGTAACACGCTTGGAAACCATCAGTGCGCGCTTTTCCAAAATTGGATCGCTTCCAAACAGGAATAAAACAAAAATAAGCGCTGTTATTCAAGACATAATGGAGTATATGCAGATACGTATGCCCAAGGATATTAAGCTAGAGTTACATTTGATTGGCGAAGAAAAAGAAGTGAGCATCAATGCCGAACTGATGAGTTGGGTCTTGGAAAACCTTATCAAAAATAGCATAGATGCCATCCGTGGAAAAGGCAAAATTAGCATTGAATTATCATGGGACAAGACTGCGCTTATATCCATTCAAGATAGCGGAAGTGGTATTCCTAAAAAATTACATCGCTCGGTATTTGAAGCTGGTGTAACAACAAAAAAACGGGGTTGGGGTCTTGGTCTTGCCCTTGCAAAACGCATTGTAGCACAATATCACGGTGGAAAATTAAGACTGCTTAACAGTTCAGAATCGGGTACCTGCTTTGAGATACAATTACCTATTGCTTAAAAACAGCGCTGATTTGCTGGGTTAACGTTTGCATCTCTTCTTTTGACGGCGCAACTTTCTTTTTAAATGTTGCGTCTGCCATAACATTTAAAGGAATGAGATGAACATGAACGTGGGGTACTTCTAGGCCAATTACTGTTAATCCGATGCGCTTACAAGAAACCACTTGCTTGAGTGCAGCAGCCACACTACGGCTAAACATCATCAGCTCTTGGTATTCGGAAGCGCTTAAATCAAAAAGTTTATCAACCTCTTTTTTTGGCACACAAAGGGTATGCCCTAACACATTGGGATTGATATCTAGAAAGGCTATGTGCTGTTCGTCTTCAGCCACAATATAGGCAGGAAGTTCACGAGCGATAATACGACTAAATAAAGACGGCATTAGCGGTCAATGGATAAGATTTCAAACTTGATTTTACCGTTTGGCACTGAGACCTCTGCGACATCACCCACTTCTTTACCCAATAGACCTTTACCAATTGGAGAGCTCACAGAAATTTTGCCAGACTTAAGATCGGCTTCACTTTCAGCAACAAGGGTATAATTCATCTCCATATTGTTGGCAAGGTTCTTAATGCGCACTTTAGAAAGCACCAATACTTTAGAAACATCCAACTGCGACTCGTCAATAACACGTGCATTGGCAAGGGTTTCTTCCATCTTAGAAATTTTCATTTCCAACATACCCTGTGCTTCTTTGGCAGCATCGTATTCGGCGTTTTCGCTCAAGTCGCCTTTGTCTCGAGCCTCGCCAATTGCTTGAGAAGCGCGAGGACGCTCTACGTCCTTGAGGTGATTTAACTCCTCACGTAATTTTTTTAGCCCTTCGGCAGTATAATATGAAACTGTACTCATTTTTGGGGTATAGTTAAAAAATCCCTTAATTCGTAAGGGATTTGGACAAATATACAATTTTCCTCAATTTTGAATAATCTTCGAATGAAATACATAGTACTTATCGTTTTTTTGGTGGTGTTGGGCTGCTCAAAGACAGCTGTAGAACGCAACCCGTTTTTGCTTGAAAAGAGTTTTAACCTGACTATTAATTTGGCACTACCATCTTTTAATAATTTAAGCTATCCAGGCGGCAGCCTTTATTGGCCTAATGACGGCATAAGAGGTTTGCTGCTTTATAATTTAAATGGCAATACCATTATGGCTTGGGAAGCCAGTTGCCCAAATCACGAGCTTAAAAGCTGTTCTACCTTACAAACTGATGGTTTGGTTAGCGCTACTGCTTCTTGCTCTTGCGAAGACTATCAGTATAGCTTGGCCACAGGCCAACCCCTTACAGAAGGGGCCACCTATAGCCTGCTATTTTACAAAGTTCAACAGAGTGGTACTGTGGTACGTATTTATAATTAAAGCCAATGAGCACGTTTTGTGTTTAAAATAAATCAAACCTATTTTTAGTAAGCCCGTTCATTTACAGCTATTACTATGAAATCCTCAACTTCTATCTAAGATTAAAATGTAAGCGTAAGTCCGGCCATAAAATGGCGCCCTGCCTGTGGGTAGTATCCAACCCCTTCAATAGTAGTCACAACATTTGGTACAGAATAATCATCGTCATACGTATAGAAATACCCATTTGAGCTTATCAACTCATCAAAAATATTGTGCAAGTGTAGGTTTAGATTCAGACTAGGCCCATTTTGCTTATTCAGCAACAACGCCTGTACTTGAATGTCGTTTATCAAATAACCATCCAGCTTAGAAAGTTCGGCGTCTATATTCCCCATATACTGCTCTCCCACATACTTGCTCACAAACGAAACAGACCAATTGTCTGATGCATACGTTAATTGCTGGGAAGCAACCAGCGAAGGTGAAAATGCCAGCTGCGTATCCCCCAGTGACTGCAACACACCATCGCGTTTAAAGAACTTATCTCTATTCCTATTTCTACTCCATGCTACGTTGGCTTGCCAATTTATATTAGAAGTAATATTCCATCCGCCTTCTAGCTCAATACCACGGCGGTAACTGTCTCCAGAATTGGCACGGATAGGTGCACCCACTTGGTCAATGGCGCCTGTGAGCACCAGTTGGTTCTTGTAGCTCATAAAATAAATATTTGCGTTTAAAAAAGCATCTGCTGTTTTCCAGCGCCATCCAAATTCTAAGTCATCTAATGCTTCTGGGACAGGGCTACCATTTTCAAAATCTGTGCGGTTTGGCTCTTTATGTGCCTTGGCAAAAGAGATATAAAATTGGTTGTTGTTATTGGGTTTATACAACACACCTGCTTTAGGGTTAAAAAATGTATGCGCGTCGTTTACGGTAAAGCTTTCTGGCCCCGCAACTTCTCCACTAACCTTGTAGTCTACCCAGCGAAGTTGTGCATCTGCATATAAATGCCATTTTTCATTGACGGATACATCCCATTTGTAAAAGATATTACCGTCCTTTTTCTTACCTGTATTTTCATAAAAGCGATGACCTGGATTCACATCAACCCTGTTGGCCCACATAAGTTCGCCAAAGTGTAGTCCTTCATAAGAACTGTAATAAGCACCAGCGCTAATGTTGTGTTTGCCTTTTTGATAATGATACAACACATTGGCGGCATAAAAATCGTTGTCTAACCACTTACGCACTGCGTTTTCAGTGGCTGTTATGCTTTGCCCATTGACTGAAAGCGGTGGTAATTTTAAATAGCCGTAATCTGTATCTCCTCCAAAACTTACATTTTGATCATACCACAAATCGTAAAACTCTTGATAGTAGCCATAGCCGTGCGTGTAATTTAGCCCTAGGGACAACCTGCTAGAGTTGCTTAGGCGCTGTTCAATATGCAATTGGGTGTGATCTTGATTGTAATTATCTACTTGATCATTGTAATAGCCTTCCAATACTCCTGCTTCGTCGTACTGTTCTCCAGCAGGGTTATAGGTTCTATTAACTGATAACGTATCAGCCGTGACTCCATACCAAGCTTGATACGTACGCTCATGACCACCAAAGGTCAATGCTTTTATTTTGGTATTGACGCTGCTATAGGTTCCCTGTAAGAAATAACCTTTAAGGTTAGACGATGCGCGATCAATGTAGCCGTCAGAAGTTATGCCAGAAAGGCGTCCGCTGAACTCAAATCCGCTTTTGGATAGCCCAGTTGAAAACTTGACCGTATTCTTAAAGGTATTAAAGCTACCAGCGCTAGAAGACAACAATGCATAAGCGTCCTGTGATGGCTCAGTTGTATTAATGTTGAGACTGGCGCCAAAAGCAGCAGCTCCATTGGTAGATGTGCCCACGCCACGTTGCAACTGCAAATCGGAAACAGAAGAGGCAAAATCTGAGAGATTTACCCAAAAAGTTCCGTGCGATTCGGCATCGTTATAAGCAATACCGTTAATGGTAACATTAACTCGTGTGGCGTCGCTACCCCGAACCCTAATTCCAGTATATCCAACCCCAGCACCTGCGTCGCTAGTGGTCACTACATTGGGTAAAAAGCGCAACAAAACAGGGAGGTCTTTCCCCAAGTTTTGTTTGTTTAACTCTTCTTCAGAGGTATTGGTAAACGCCATAGGCGTATCTTCATTGGCCCTAAGGGCGCTAACCGTAACAGATGATAGGGCTACGGTATTTGCTGTGAGTGTGTCTTGTGTGGTGTTTGCTTGTTGTGCCATCAGGCTACAACCAAGCATAAGTGTAATAATGTATTTCATTTGCGTGAAGCAAATAAAGGGGTATTATTTACGATGGTTTTTAAGTGAAACAAATTCCTTGGCAGCATTACCTGCCCAGGTTCAATGGGTATAATCTCAGCCGTTAGGCACCCCTAGAGATGGTTACAAATATAGTTCAATTAAATCGATTGGTGCATGGGTCGCAACAAATCATTTACTGTTTTCACAGGATTAAAAGTACGGACGGGTACTTCCACAAAAATGGTGTTCCAATCTGCCATGCCACCATTCCACAAACCGGGACGTTCCATGGCCTTTATAGCTACTCCACCCATGGACTTTTCAACCACAAAGAAACTGTCGTTGTCTACAAAATTTTTCAAATTATATTTATTCCCTTTGTAGTCATAGGTAGCGCAAACAATATCAACTGGATTGAAGTGCGTGCCCGATTTAAAAATATCTTTTTGAGCGGTATTTGACATATTGACTTGTGCACTCTCAACAATTTGAAGACTCGTCTGACCTGACTTTTCAACCCAAAAAGGACCTCCGCCGGGCTCACCTTCATTTTTAACCATACCACAAACACGTAATGGACGGTTAAGCTTTTGTTGTAGGAATGCGTGCAAAGCTTCTCTAGACAAGTTTTTGGGAACACCTACATTGAGTTGATCTTGAACAAATGTTTTAATCAAATCCAAATCCGTTGTGGCTTGATTTTCCAGCGCCTGACTGAACTTATAGATTTGTTCTAGCTTGGATAGCAGCACACCTGCCAGTATTTTTTTGTAATAGCTTGCTTTTTCGTGATAAGCCCCAACAGCAACATTATCAATATTACTTAAAAAAACAACGGCTTCTTTCAAGTCGTTTAGGTTGTCGATAAGTGCCCCGTGGCCTGCCGCCCTGAAAAAAAGATTCCCATCTTGATCGCGATAAGGACTGTTATCCAACTTGGCAGCAATGGCATCTGTACTTCTTTTTTGATGAGAAAAAGAAACGTGGGTTTGAATAGAGGCGGTTGTGTTTATTTGGCCAACGCTTTTTGAAAGTGACTGCTGAAAGCTTTCTTTTGATGCTGGCGGAATGGTAAAGTGAATGTTCATGGACTTGTTAGCTACCATAAATTCCTTTGAAAAAAACAACTGTTCTTCTGCAGCATTCCGGATATCACCCTTGTAGTTGTGAAAAGGAATAAGCGCTTTGGGCAGCGTACTTAATAGCGCTACTGTTTTTTGAATGAACAGAAACCTGTAATCTTTTTGAAAAGCACCATTTTGAAGTTCTGTTATTTGAGATTTTATGCTTTGGTAGAAAGGGAGTTTTTCAAGTCCACCCAAAAATATGGCGAGTTTGTATGTCTTTTTTCTGTTGAGATAGCTACGTAAGGTTTCCTTATTGGGATCATAGCGATTGGCAAAATAATGCAAGAATTTAAACATCCGAGTGGCCATTCCAGATGCCGGTATAAAGCGAACAAGTGAAAAAGACTCTTTTACCGAATCAAATATTGCGGCATAGTCCTGCATTTGTTGTTGTGATAACACTTGTATGCCGTCGCCTTGAGTGGCTGGCCTATTCAGTTTGGTAGCATTGCTCTCTTTTTCAAGAAGTGTAAGTTGCGCTGCTACATCATCTGTTGAGATGCCAACATCTTCAAATAGTGCTAAATCTTGTTTCGAAAAACTATGTTTCATACATATTGTTTTAAATAGTCCATGACTTGCAAAATGCGTGCCTCATGGGAACCTTGTAAAATAGTGTAGGTAATATTGTGTTCGTTTAGCGCAGTTTTAAAAGCGGCTAACATCTCTTGCCGTTGATGGGGACGGTCACGCAACAAGTCTTGCTCAAAAGGAACGTCAATATCCGTTAAAAAGTATATGTCGTAGTGATTTACTTTGTTTGCCTCTAAAACGCGTGTGTCACACCAGCCATCAAAATAAGCTTTTGCATATACTTCGGTAGAAAGCAAATTTGTATCACAAAATAGAAATCTATCGGCTTGTTGGAGTGCTTGATTTTCTAGTCTCATTTGCCCTTCAGCAATAGGATAAATATCTTCTGGAGTACATATTTCACCAGTTCGTGCCCGTTTTTCTTCGAGATATTCGCGTGCAAATTCAGGTACCCATCTTGTTTTAAATGCTTTTGCCAGAGCCTTGGCCAGCGTCGTTTTGCCAGTAGATTCAGGTCCAAAAAACACAACTCTTATACAGCTGCTTGAGTGTTGTTTAAGGTTTTCTTCCATGCTAAATAACCGTAAATGGCAATGAGTGTAAATATAAGGTATTGAACGGAGGTAAAAGCGAGTCCTTTGTAAAGGTATAAGGGAACCGAAATAACATCACCTACAATCCAAAAAATCCAGTTTTCAATTTTTTTACGTGCCATTAACCACATGCCTACAAAAAATACAGCTGTGGTAAGCGTATCAACATAGGCTGTCCAGGTGTTCCACTTTCCCACCGACTCATATATTGCAAAAACAAAGACGAGTGTTGCTACAAAAATAATTATGGAGGTCTTTTTTTCTGCTGCTGTAGTACGCGATATGGGAGTAAAGACATCGTTTGCTTTTCGCGTCCATATGTACCAGCCATAGACACTCATGGCAAAATAGTAAGCGTTAATCATCATGTCACCTAGCAGTACCCATTTATAAAGTAAGTACACAAATATCGCAGTAGAAATAAGCCCTGTGGGAAATACCCAAATATTGTTCTGCTTGGCAAACCAAACACTTAAAAAGCCGAAAATAACAGCTGTAATTTCGAGTGTAATATCCACAGCTGCATAGCTTGAATATTGTTCGAATAAAAACTCAAAAAGAGGGCTCATAGTCACTGCGATTGGTTTTAACTATTTTCATGTTTAGAATAATATGTTCACTTTCTTCAAATGCTTTCTTGGTGGTATTTGTAATGAGCGTCATTACGGTATCAAACTCCCCATATACTTGTGTGCTAAGAGGGCTTTCTTTAATGGTGCATCCAGAAGCGCGAAGTGCTTTAATATATGCAACTATTGGGGGTTCAAAATTATCTTGAAGCGGGGTTAATGTTAGCTCAACAGATATTTCCATTTTTATGATGTTTTGATGGCTATGGCACAAGAAAATTGCGGCCAATGATAAATCCAGTTTTTTAATTCAATTATTTGTTCATTTATATGAACCGCTGCAACGGGGTGCTCACTTTCCATTTGAGTAGTTCTAATATGGTGAAGAAAGCTCAATCCTTTTTTACCAAAGGCCTTGTAGGCGGCTTCTTTTATGCACCATTGCGTGGTTCTAAAACGATCTGTTTCTTCTGACATATGCTCTGAGCTATGTAAGAATTTAGGTGCAATACGCTGTACTTTGGGTCGTTCTTTTTCGATATCAATTCCAAGGGGGTTGTCACCCACTGCTATTGCAGCAAAATTATGAGAATGCGTAATGGAAATAAATTTTCCGTCAGCTAAATGTGGTTTTCCAAAAGCATCGTAATGCAATGCAGCTGGGGTGTATCCAAGTGCCTTGAGCAAATGCCTAACGCTCAAAAAGCCTTTTCGGTGTACAGTGGATTTCATAGTGCCTAACCTGTTGATACACATATCGGTAAGTGAAATGTCTTGGCGCAACCAATCCTCAGTTTCATCTATCTGCCACACCAAAAAAAGTGTATTGTAAGAAATCTTGTCCTTTTTGTAAATGGGCATGATATGTTGTAAATTTGTCAGCTAATTGCTAGAAATCAAATATACAAATATGGCTACGAAAACGACTACCTACGTACCTTATAAAGTCAAAGACATTACTTTGGCTGATTGGGGAAGAAAAGAAATTGAATTGGCAGAGGCAGAAATGCCTGGACTGATGGCACTGCGTGAAGAATATGGTGCAGAGCAGCCGCTGAAAGGTGCGCGCATCGCTGGATGCTTGCACATGACCATTCAAACAGCTGTGCTAATCGAAACACTTACAGCGCTTGGGGCAGATGTTACATGGAGTTCATGTAATATTTTCTCAACACAAGACCATGCTGCAGCGGCTATTGCTGCTGCTGGAATTCCAGTTTATGCTTGGAAAGGCATGAATGAAGAAGAATTCAACTGGTGTATTGAACAAACGATATTCTTTGGTGAAGATCGCAAACCCCTAAACTTGATTTTAGATGATGGTGGCGACCTAACCAATATGATTCTTGATGAATTTCCTGAGCTTGCTGCAGGTATCAAAGGACTCTCAGAAGAAACAACCACAGGTGTGCATCGTTTGTATGAGCGTATGCAAAACGGAACACTTCCGTTACCTGCCATTAACGTAAACGACTCGGTAACCAAGTCGAAGTTTGACAACAAATACGGCTGTAAAGAATCAGCGGTTGATGCGGTACGCCGTGCAACAGACATCATGCTTGCTGGAAAGCGCGTTGTTGTTGCTGGATATGGTGATGTTGGTAAAGGCACCGTTGCTTCTTTCCAAGGAGCAGGAGCCATAGTAACCGTTACTGAAATTGATCCTATTTGTGCGCTTCAAGCCTCTATGGATGGTTTTGAAGTAAAAAAACTAGACACAGTTATTGGTAATGCAGACATTATTGTAACGGCGACAGGGAACAAAGACATTGTTGCTGAACGACATTTCCGTGCCATGAAGGACAAGGCCATTGTATGTAACATTGGACACTTTGATAACGAAATTGACATGGCTTGGTTAAACGGAAACTACGGCGAAAGCAAAGTAGAAATTAAGCCACAAGTAGATAAGTATACCGTTGAAGGCAAAGACATTATTGTTTTAGCTGAAGGTAGGTTGGTAAACCTAGGATGTGCTACGGGCCACCCTAGTTTTGTGATGAGTAACTCCTTTACAAACCAAACGTTGGCGCAAATAGAGCTTTGGAAAAATGCAGATAGTTACGAAAACAAGGTGTATATGTTACCTAAGCACTTAGATGAAAAAGTAGCGCATTTGCACCTAGAAAAACTAGGCGTTGAACTTGAAGAGCTAGACAAAGACCAAGCAGATTATATTAGCGTTCCTGTTCAAGGACCTTATAAACCTGAATATTACAGATACTAAACTGTAACTTATTTGTTAAAACCAAAAAACCCCGCCAATGGCGGGGTTTTGTTTTTTCTTATAGTTTACTGTTTAGGCCTGAATAGGATCTACAGAAACATACGAGCGATTGTTTTTCTTTTTGGTAAAACGCACTACTCCGTCCACTCTAGCGTGAAGCGTATGGTCTTTACCTAAGTATACATTATCTCCTGGGTGGTGTGCTGTACCGCGTTGACGAACAATAATGTTCCCAGCGATAGCCTGTTGTCCACCAAAAATCTTAACGCCTAAGCGTTTCGATTCCGATTCTCTTCCGTTCTTCGAACTACCTACTCCTTTTTTGTGTGCCATGGCTTAATCTTTTATTTTTTTGCTTCAAGTGCCGCAATCAAGTCGGCTTTTTTCATAGATGAAATTCCTGCAATTCCTGCTGCTTTGGCTAGCTCCTTAAGCTCGGCTACTGTTTTTGAAGAAAAATCAGCAGCTGCTTTAGGGGCAGCTTTTTTTGCAGCCTTTGGAGCTGCAGCTTTTGGTGCTTCTGCTTTAGGCGCTTCTGCCTTAGCTTTTGGTGCAGCCTTCTTGGCTTTACCAACTCCAACAGATTCGATGACAATTTCTGTCAACGACTGACGGTGACCGTTTTTAACACGGTAACCCTTGCGGCGTTTCTTTTTAAATACTATTACTTTGTCATCCTTTAGGTGACGAACCACTTTTGCTTCTACTGAAGCATTGGCTACAGCTGGGGCGCCTACAGTAATCTTATCACCGTCAGCCATCATAAAGACTTGGTCAAAAGAAACCTTGTCTCCTGTTTTGGCGTCCAATCGGTGAACAAATACCTTTTGGTCTTTTGCAACTTTAAATTGCTGCCCTGCTATCTCTACGATTGCAAACATATCTTTTGTTTTTAACACTTCTTATTGAAGCGAGCGCAAATATACAATCTTGTATTATATCAGGCAATATTTTTTGCTTTAACATTAATATTAGCAAATCGTTAGTAATTACAAATGAAATAATTAAATTTATAAACTAA
>QXZR01000107.1 GCA_009886265.1 Flavobacteriaceae bacterium | reverse complement strand
TGAAAAAGAAGTGGCGCTGATAGCAAAGCGTAATATCAATTGGATTGCCTATTCCGACATGGATTTTCCGGCCTCCTTACACCAATGTGCAGATGCGCCACTTGTCCTGTTTTATTCGGGGCAGCCTTTTCCAAACACCACTCGTATTATAAGTATTGTAGGCACACGACAACCTAGCGAGAGCGGAAAGGCTTTTGTAAGGCAGTTGGTCAAAGAACTTGCGCCTTATCAGCCCATAATCGTATCGGGGTTTGCCTACGGAATTGACATTGAGGCACAACTTGCAGCAGTTGACAATGGGTTGGTTACTTTTGGTTGTTTTGGACATGGCATTTTAGGATGTTATCCCAAGCAACACGCAAAATACCGAAAACGCATTGAAGAAACAGGTGGGTTTTTATCTGAAGTTTGGGCAAACGAGCCTTTTCAACGGGCACATTTTTTACAACGAAACCGTATAATTGCAGGGCTGGCGCAAGCCACCATCGTAGTAGAATCGCGTGAAAAAGGCGGTGCGCTAACCACAGCACATTACGCCAATAGCTACCAGCGAGATGTGTTTGCTGCGCCCGGCAGACCAAGCGATGTAACCGCTAGCGGATGTTTGGAGCTCATCAAAACAAGACAGGCAGAGTGCATTACAAACGGCGAAGATGTGGCGCGCGCCTTAGGCTGGAAACAACGTCAAAATCCGATAGCGCAACCCAAGCTTTTTATTGAACTCAACGAAAAAGAAAAACAGGTAATCAGCCACATGAGCGGCACACCAAAACACATCGATCTTATTGCATTAGAAGCCAAACTCAAAGTAAGCGAAATCGCGAGTATCTTATTTCAGTTGGAGATGAAAGGTGCCGTAATGGCACAAGCGGGTAAGCAGTTTAAAACGATTTAGGCGAAAACCCCACGTTGATGCGTACACGCTGTAACACTTCTTGTGCAACCTTACGTGCTTTTTCAGCGCCTTTTTGAAGTTGCCCCTCCAAAACTTCGGGTTGTTCCATCAAGGAATCAAATTTCGTTCTGGCTGTAGCAAAGCGTTCCAAAATAGCCTCATATAAGGCTTGTTTGGCATGACCGTAGCCAAAGCCACCTGCTTCATAATTTGAGCGCATGGTTGCGATCTCAGCTTCCGTTGCTATTAGTGAATACAAGGAAAATACCGTGCACGTATCTGGATTTTTGGGTGCTTCAAGAGGCGTGCTGTCTGTTGCAATGGACATTATTTGTTTACGCAATTTCTTTTCTGGCAAGAAAATGTTGATGGTGTTGTCTTTGGATTTACTCATTTTGCTGCCATCTGTTCCTAAAACATACTGCGTATCGGTTTGGAGCTTCGCTTCGGGTAAAACAAAAGTTTCGCCATAAGCGGCGTGAAAACGACTTGCCACATCACGTGCCATTTCTAAATGTTGCAATTGATCTTTTCCTACAGGCACCCAATTCGCATCGTAAAGTAAAATATCTGCCGCCATGAGCATGGGATAAGTAAACAATCCAGCGTTTACGTCTTCCAATCGGTCTGCTTTGTCTTTAAACGAGTGTGCCAACGAAAGTCGGCTGTAGGGAAAACAACAATTTAAATACCACGCCAATTCGGTTACTTCGGGCACATCAGACTGGCGATAGAAACAAGCTTTATCGGGGTCTAAGCCGCAAGCCAGCCACGCGGCGGCTGTAGCTTGGGTGTTTGCTTTAAGTTGATTTGCGTCTTTAATTTGCGTAAGCGAATGCATATCGGCAATAAACAAAAAGGCTTCTTCATTGCTGTTTTTTGCCATGTCAATCGCAGGAAGTATAGCGCCCAATAAGTTGCCCAAATGTGGTGTGCCTGTACTTTGAATGCCCGTAAGGATGCGTGCCATAAAAATTGTATCTGCACAAAAATAACGGATTTCACGCATCAATCGCTATTTTTGACGCTATGGTTTATCTCCGCAAGCTACTTTTAGGGCTTTGGAACATTTGGTTTTATATTATTTCAGGTGCTAGCCTATTGTTGGTGTTTCCATTTTTACTGCTGT
Source organism: Flavobacteriaceae bacterium (assembly GCA_009886265.1). Taxonomy (GTDB): domain Bacteria; phylum Bacteroidota; class Bacteroidia; order Flavobacteriales; family Flavobacteriaceae; genus UBA7446. The sequence continues at coordinate 523 of QXZR01000107.1, read as the reverse complement.
GCCTTACAAGAGAAAGGTGGTATGCGGGTATTTTCTATGCAGCCCGCTATTTTTGGTCGCCGCTAATCATGTTGGGAATGGGTTTTATCCCCGCAATCAAACACAAAGTGGATCTTGACTATAGTAAGCAATATATGTTTGTGGCAAATCATTTGAGTATGATTGACATTATGATGACGTTTATGGCCATTCGAAAGCCTGCTGTTTTTGTAGGAAAAATGGAGTTAGATCGCCTGCCTTTTTTTGCTACAATTTACAAGCGTGCTGCTATTTTGGTCAATCGCGACAGTATTTCAAGTAGAAAAAATGTGTACATACAGGCCAAGCGTAAATTAGAATTGGGATTTAATATGGTCATTTATCCCGAAGGCTTGGTGCCAGAGCCCGAGGTGTTTTTAGCGCCTTTTAAAAATGGTGCGTTCAGCATTGCTGTTGAGCATCAAATTCCCATTGTTCCCATTACGCTTCCAGATTGCAAAAAGCGATTTCCTTTTCAGTTTTCCTATAAATATTGGGTAGGAAA
>QXZR01000106.1:249-4217 GCA_009886265.1 Flavobacteriaceae bacterium | reverse complement strand
TTCAGCTCAATTCAGGTATTATGCACTGGCAGTTTCCAAACCTAAAAAGGTGGGTGTTTTTGTTATCAATAACGCATACCATTAGTATATAAAAAAACCCCAGCAATAAGCCGAGGTTTTTTATAATAAATGCGTTTGCTTACGCGTCGCCTTTTTCTTGGCTTTCTTTTCCTCTTTTCATTGCCTCGCCAATTTGATTACTAGCGGTAAACGATGCTACCATATTGTTTAGCATATCTGACCCAGCTTGTGGGGTGTTAGGCAATAGGATAAGGTTTGAATTGGTTTCTTCACCAATGGATTGTAGCGTGTCGTAATGTTGGGTTACCACAATTAGCGCAGAAGCCTCTTGCGAGTTGATACCAACTTTATTCAGCACCTCTACCGACTCTTCTAAACCACGCGCGATCTCACGCCGCTGATCAGCAATACCCTGCCCTTGCAGACGCTTAGACTCCGCTTCTGCTTTTGCTTTTTCCACAATTAAAATGCGTGCCGCATCTCCTTCATATTGCGCAGCAATTTTTTCTCTTTCCGATGCATTGATTCGATTCATTGCGTGTTTAACTTGCTCATCAGGATCAATGTCTGTTACAAGCGTTTTGATGATGTCATATCCATAGTTAATCATCGCATCATTAAGCTCTGATTTTACGGCAATCGCAATATCGTCTTTACGCTCAAAAACATCGTCAAGGCGCATTTTTGGTACTTCTGCACGTACCACATCAAACACATAAGATGTAATTTGGTCATGTGGGTAGTCAAGCTTGTAAAACGCCTCATATACTTTGTTTTTTATGACCATATACTGCACAGAAACTTTTAACTTAACAAACACATCGTCTTTGGTTTTGGTTTCCACAATTACATCAAGCTGCTGTATTTTAAGGCTTAAGCGACCCGCAATTCGATCTACAACGGGTATACGAAGCTGAAGTCCAGACTGACGAATACTCTGGAAACGCCCAAAGCGCTCTATAACGGCTGCCGACTGTTGTTTGACAATAAATACGGCTGAAAACATAAAAACAACTGCAAAAAAACCAACGAGTATGTTAAATAAAAAATCCATAATAATTAATTTAGAGAGAACTTTAAATATAGTGATTTAGGCTGATATATGTTTTATGGCAGTGTTAATTCGTGATACGCTATTTTCAATGCCAATAGCACTGCAAATCTCGAACACATCGGGGCCGCGTAAACTCCCAACGAGCGCTATACGCAGTGGCGCCATGATTTTTCCTAACCCTATGCCGTTATCATTCGCATACCCTTTTATTAAGACACCTAATGTGTGAGCAGTTGTCTCATCTGCACTATCAATTAGTTCTGCAACAGAAGACAAAATCTTTGCCGTATCGTCTTTCCATTGTTTGCGAACAGCCTTTTCATCGTAATCTTCTGGCGCAACAAAAAAGAAATCAGCCTCTTTCCATACGTCTGTTAAAAGGGTTAGCCTGTTTTGTATGAGTTTCGCAATGCGTATTAAATCTAAGGCGCCACTCGAAACGCTATTTTTTTTCAGTTCTTTTTCTAATTCAGCTGCCACTATTGATGAATCAATGTGTTGCAGATATTGTTGATTGAACCACTTACAACGCTCTGGGTCGAATCGACCACCTGATTTTGTAATTGCCTCTAATGAAAACGAGGAGATAAGTTCATCCATCGAAAACAATTCTTGCTCTCCACCCGGACTCCACCCCAATAATGCCAGATAGTTAATTAAACTTTCGGGTAAATAACCATATTCCTTAAACCCTGGCGTGTTTTCATCCCATTCTAGAGGAAAGACCGGGAAGCCAAATTTATCGCCGTCGCGTTTTGATAACTTTCCTTTTCCTGTGGGTTTCAAAATGAGCGGAACATGAGCAAACACTGGGGGATTCCAGCCAAAAGCCGAGTATAATAAAACGTGCAACGCCATAGATGGAAGCCACTCTTCGCCACGAATGACGTGGCTTATTTCCATACAGTGATCGTCAACAATATTTGCTAAGTGGTAGGTAGGCATACCATCTTGTTTTACCAAAATCTTATCGTCTAAAAGGGAGAGATCTACATCAATAGTTCCACGAACTTGGTCATGTAGCCTCAAATTTCTCTCATCTTTCTCCGAATACATTTTAAACCGAATCACGTGTGGCGCACCTTTACCAATTAACTCTTGTGTTTCCTTTTCTGATAATGTAGTACTGTTCTTAAGGGCATTTCTGTTTTTCCAGTTGTAAATGAAGGTTTCGCCTTTTGACTCTGCTTCACTTCGCATACGCGCTAATTCTTCCGGGGTATCAAAGGCAACATAAGCATTCCCTACGTTCACTAATTCATTTATATGCTTGACATACAGCTTTTTGCGTTCGCTTTGTCGATACGGACCAAACGCTCCGTTTTCCCTTGAGCTTTCATCAGGAACAATTCCGAGCCATGCTAATGCGTTGTGAATATATGGCTCAGCCTCTTTGACATAACGATTTTGATCGGTGTCCTCTATGCGTAAAACAAAAGTTCCCTTGTGCTTTTTTGCAAACAAATAATTGTATAACGCTGTGCGCACTCCGCCAATATGAAGCGGCCCTGTGGGACTGGGCGCGAAACGTACTCTTACGGCCATACTTTCTTTTTTCCAAAGATACAACTGAACCGATATCTAATACAGCGTTAAATGAATATATTTGCGCCATGCAAGTAGCAGTAGAATTTATTTATGACACAGCATTTTCTATATCCGACGAGTTGTTATACACGCGTTGGCTTACTGCTTGCGCTGTAAAATTTGAAGCTACGTCTATAGATCTTGCAATTGCTTTCATGGACGATGAAGCACTTCACGCCCTAAATGTTAAACACTTGAATCACGATACATTTACTGATATAATTACTTTTGACGACTCTGTTGGAAGCGATGTAGTCGCCAATATTGCCATTTCTGTTGACCGTGTTTTTGCAAACGCCGATAAATTTTCACAATCATTTGATAATGAGATGATTAGGGTGATTTCCCACGGCCTCCTACATTGTTTAGGTTTTGATGATAAAACAGATTTGGACAAAGAAAAAATGAAAAAATCAGAGGAAGCTTGTATTAAACTGTTCCACGTGGAACAAAAACCCACCAATTATGTTTCATGACACATATGATGTAATTGTTGTTGGTGGTGGACATGCTGGTGCGGAAGCTGCTGCCGCTGCTGCTAATTTGGGAAGCAAAACACTTCTCGTTACCATGAATTTGCAGAATATTGGTCAAATGTCTTGTAACCCTGCCATGGGTGGAATTGCTAAAGGTCAAATTGTTCGCGAGATTGACGCCCTAGGCGGATATAGCGGAATTGTTTCCGACAACACAGCAATACAGTTTAAGATGTTAAATCGTTCTAAGGGTCCAGCTATGTGGAGCCCAAGAGTCCAATCAGATCGAATGCTTTTTGCTGCAGCATGGCGTAATATGCTTGAGCAAACGCACAACCTTGATTTTTATCAAGACATGGTTGCCGACTTACTTTTTGATGGAGATGACATTGCGGGCGTTGTGACTTCCTTAGGAATTGAAATTAAGGCAAAGGCAGTAGTGCTTACAAGTGGTACTTTTCTAAACGGTCTGATACACATTGGAGAGAAGCAGTTTGGCGGGGGCCGTGCAGGTGAAAGTGCTTCTTTCGGCATTACAGAGCGTTTGGTCTCACGCGGTTTTGAGTCAGGGAGAATGAAAACGGGAACCCCTCCACGTGTTGATGGTCGTTCACTAGACTACACAAAAATGATTGAGCAGCCCGGCGACGAGACCCCATCAAAATTCTCGTATTCCAACCAGACTACACCTTTATCTCATCAACGGTCATGTCATATGACGTATACTAGTCCAATGGTGCATGATCTCTTACGCGAGGGTTTTGACAAATCACCAATGTTTAATGGGCGAATAAAGAGTATTGGCCCGCGTTATTGTCCCTCTGTGGAAG
>QXZR01000106.1:0-239 GCA_009886265.1 Flavobacteriaceae bacterium | reverse complement strand
AACCGTTTTGCAGACAAAGACCGCCATCAAATATTTGTAGAGCCAGAAGGCTGGGATACTGTTGAGGTTTATGTGAATGGTTTTTCTACATCACTCCCAGAGGAGGTTCAGTTTAAGGCATTACGCGCTGTAAAAGGCTTCGAGAGCGTTAAGTTTTTTCGCCCTGGCTACGCCATTGAATACGATTATTTTCCCCCAACACAGCTGAAACACACCCTAGAGACCAAGTCCGTAAACGG
>QXZR01000105.1 GCA_009886265.1 Flavobacteriaceae bacterium | reverse complement strand
TCCATGGAGGTAGTATATTACCTTTCTGACCCAAAAGCGTTTATCGCCAACATATATAAAAACTGGCTAAAAGAAAATGGCAGACTGATTGTAGGGCTTGACTTCTATAAAGAAAATACCGTTTCCCACTCTTGGCCTGAAGACTGTGGGGTTTCCATTATGCAACTGCTTCCTGAGGCAACGTGGATTGGCTTTTTTAAAGACGCTGGGTTTAGTAATGTACAATCTTGGCGTGTTGACGTAAAAGAAAATTGGGCCGGAACTTTGGTTATAACGGCCGTTAAATAATTGGCTGTACTTAATTACCGACGAAGTTTTAGTGGACACTTTAGCTTAATTCGCTAACAAAAAAACACCATTGGCGGGGTTGTGTTTCGTGAACTTTTGGCACAAAAAAGGGCTTAAAGAACTGGAAAGCTACTTACTCTTTTTCCTCTTTTAGTTTAAAATAAGTCAATACGAACCTATTGTCAATTACCTCCCCTTGAATCTCTGCGCTTCTAATTGCGTTACAAAAACCTTCTTCGGCATGTGCATCGCCAAAGTCATCAATTCCTGCTCTTTCAACATAGTAGCTATCTCCCTTAAATCGAACGGCCAATTCACATGATTTACCTTGCATGTCAAACATACAAATTCCACAAGAGGCTTCGGCCTCTATTATTTTAATATCAGGATTAGGCAACAATTCGATTTGTTGCCCCAAAGTAAATAAGGGGAATAATAAAAACACATAGTTTTTCATATCATAAAAATACGCTTTTGTGCATTAAGTGTCTGAAGTCACGCTTGAACCCACTTTGGTTTAATTATATTTGAGGATGGAATTTGATATCCCTAAAGAGGTTTTGGTAGGCATCGCTGTAGTTATTTATGGCATTGTGCTCTTTGCATTATTCAAAAGAAAAGGATAAAACAACTTTTTTGTTTTTTAACAAAAAAACCCCTCCGTAAAGAAGGGGCGTGTTGGTGGTCCCACCTGGGCTCGAACCAGGGACCAACTGATTATGAGTCAGCTACTCTAACCAACTGAGCTATAGGACCCGATGGGCAAAAATACACAATAATTTATCAGTTCTTCATCTGTTGTAAAACATTTTTCTGTCATCTGACATATGCCTAAAAGACTTGGAGGCCTTATGCCTCTGGTTCTGAAAAAGGACAATCCGTGTCAAAAAGTGTTTGTGTTAGTTGTTCAAAAACAATCGCTGCTTTTTGCATTTGTGTGGTGTCTAATGACGGCGATATTTTGCCTCGGGGCGATGCCTTTTCTCCCACATAAAGCACCCCTTTTTTATATTGCTTAAGGGCTATTATACCTGCCTGTGCGGCTGGGTTATCAGGGTTGTGTGTGTTCCACAGCATCGCATACATAAGCAACTGCCGTGCCTGACCGCGTTCTGGGTCATAAGCCAAGTCCGTCCAGTCCATGATGCCTAAATCTTGCAACTGCCCTGTTTTATAATCCAAAACACGGAACTTTCCATTGTATTTGTCTACCCGATCAACTGTGCCTTTAAACGTGACTGGCCCTTCAATGCCTGGAACTTTTTGGGTCATGGATAATTTTTGCTCCAGTGCTACAATTTCAATTACATTCCCCTGCTGGATTTCACCCTGCTCGTGAGCAATGATATTTTCAATATTTCGCTTTATGGCAGCCAACGCAAGCACATTCTTTCCTGAAATGTTTTGAGGGTGTTCGCGTTTAACCATTTCGTCAGCAACGGTATCCACACGATCTATCATGTCCTTGCAATCGGATTGTGTGAGCTGATTGCCCACATACGGCGTATAAAGTGCTTCCAAACAGTTGTGAATTAACGTCCCGTAGGTTTTGTGCGAAAAAGAGGTTTCAAGCTCGTCTTCTTCTCTTAGTCCTAACAAGTATCGTTTGTAAAAAGCATATCCGTCTTTTACGAACACATTTAATCCAGAAGGGGAAAAGCCTGCCTTAGCCAACTCCAATAGCTTTTCCATCACAGCAACTGTTTTTGGAACGCTTTTTTGCTTGCTTGGAGGTGGAACAAAAGGTACGTCTTGGGTGTGCTCTTGCCAGTTGTGCGTTTCTGGACAATCAAATGCCCATTGTCTTATGAATCTGCTGGGCTCACCCACTTGGATTCCATCTGTAGTGCCGTTATAAAACAGCTTAACCTTGGAGGCGCGATACATAAGGCGATAAAAATGATAGGTAAATATGGCGTCTTGCTCATCTTGCGTAGGCAGCCCAAACGCCTTTTTAACTTCATAGGGAATCCAAGAAGGCTGTTCGCTTTGCCCTGGCAAAACACCTTCATTAACACCTGCCATTAATACAGTATCAAAATCAATGGCTCTCGTTTCCAAGACTCCCAATATTTGTAGCCCTTCTAGTGGCGCACCTACAAAATTTAGCTTTTGACCTGCACTCAATTGGCTGTAAAGATTGCGAAGTAAGGAAAATGAAAAGTCTTGATTTAGCCCCGCTGCTACTTCTTTAATTTGACTCAACAACACCATCAGCTTCTCAACGGTAAGGCTATATGCTTGTTTTATCGCCTGACTTTGATGCACGTCATAAAACAACGGCAATACCTCTAGCATATCCGCTATCCATTGGTCGGGTGTTCCGTTTAACCTAAATAAAGTATCAACGTTTGCGTGGGCAGCTTTGGGAACAATGGCTTTTATGAAAGTGGTGTCTAAATAGCTTCTGTGTTCTTTTTTTGCCTGTTCCAATACTGCATCTAAACTGGACCCTGAAGTTGAAAACAACGCCTTGGTTTCAGGCATGGAAAGAACGCTTTCTACATCTGCAAAATAAAAGCCTTTTTCCGTTTGACGAAGTGCCATTTTTAGGAGTGCATTTACAAAAATAGCTGTAGGGTGCTGATCGAGTGGAAAGCCCATCGTGATATTCAGCTTATCAATTGAAGGTGGGAGCGCATAAAGCAACGGCATAAGCAAAGACTCGTCTGCAAGCACAACTGCCGTTTTAGACCAATCCTGCTGATTGTCCATCTTGGCCAATAAGTCCCCTATTTCTTTGGCCTGTCCTACCTGTTGCTGCACCTGTGTTACCTTTATGCTTTTAGGGTCGTAAAAATGATCATGTGCTTGATTAAATGGCTGCTCTTTATATTCTGGCCAAGTTGAAATATAGCCGCGAATAAAACTTCCGGCTTGGTGTAGTTCATCGCCCAACATCTTCTTGTCAATATCCCAAAAAACCTGCGCACGGTCTTGTGTAAGCAGCTCACGAACTATAAAAATTTCACTTGGGCTTAAAGCATTGAAGCCGCAAAAAACAAATTGGGTTTTTGTGTTGTGGTGTAAAAAGGTCTCCAACAGTTCGGTTGACATGCGATAACACATGCCTGGCGTTGTTTGCCCGCTTTCTTCTAGGCGATGCATAAACTCATGATACATGTCTGGAAGGCGTTTCCAAAACGCAGTATAATCTTGAATAATTTTGTCCTGTGCTTGTCCCCATGCCCTAATTTCGTGTAAGGACGACATATAGGAGAAAAAGTCCTTTCGATCCACCAAGTATTGGTCTATGGTGTTAAGGTCTTTTAGCAAAGGGGTAGACCATCCCAAAAAAGTTTCAAAGCTGTTGGGCTTGTCCTTTTTGTCGATTGATGCACAATAGCTCTGATAAAGCGCCTGTTGCTGCTCTAAGTCTGTCGCGGGTTTAAGCGTGCTTATGGCCACAACAAAATCATCGATGCTGTAAGACTGAGGAAGAATAAGGGGGCCTTCTAGGGCTGCTGTGAGTTCTTTTTGAAGAAAGAGTTGTGCCCTCCGGTTTGGTAAAACGAAGCACATGTTTTCCCAGTCGGGTTGTTGTGCTTTTAACGATTGCACTACGTTTCCTAAAAAAGAATTCGCCATGCCCTAAAATAAAAAAACGCGGTGAAATCACCGCGTTTTGTTTATGTTATTAATGTTGTGATGTTTAGTTCACTACTTTGAACTCAACACGACGGTTAATCGCACGACCTTCTTCAGTGTCGTTGCTTGCTTTTGGCATAGATTCACCAAATGCTTTTGTGCTTAAACGACCAGCATCAATGCCAACGTTAACCAAGTAGTCTTTAATAGAGCTAGCGCGGTTGTTAGACAATGGATTGTTGAAAGACTCTTCACCTGTATTGTCTGCGTGACCTTGAATACTAATGTTTGCATCGTTGTTAGCCAATAATACTTTAATTACTGTTGAAAGACGTTGAACATCAGCAGAATCAATATTGTACTTTTCTAGATCAAAATTGATGTCGTAATCCCCTAACATAGAAAGTGGATACTCTGGACAACCGTTATTAGATGCAGGACCAGCTACTGCGGGACACTCATCATCTTTGTCTGCAACACTGTCGCCATCTGCATCTGGGCAGCCATTCATAGCTTTACTACCTGCTGCGTTAGGACAAGCGTCATCTGCATCAGTGATACCGTCGCCATCTGCATCTGGACAACCGTTTAAGGCTGCAACGCCAGCAACGTTAGGACAAGCGTCGTCTGAATCTTTGACGCCGTCGCCATCTGCATCTGGGCAACCGTTAAGAGCTGCTAAACCAGCTGTCATTGGACAGTCGTCATCGCTGTTTTTGATACCATCGCCGTCGTCGTCTGGACAACCGTTTAAGCTTTCTAAACCAGGAACTTCTGGACACTCATCAACACTGTCTTTAACACCGTCTCTATCAGCATCTCCATCGCCAAAAGCAAATGTAAACCCTGCAAGGTGTTGAAAGTGGTGGCGTCCGCCTCCGTCATTGCTAATTAAGCCATCAAGTTCTCTGTTATACATCTTATATGTAGTCTTAACAGAAAGCGCAAAAGCATCGTTAAACCAATAGTTAATTCCTGCTCCGGCGTAAAGAGCAAAGAAATCTTCGGTAGTTGTTGAAATACCTGAAAGACCACCAACATATCCTAAACCTGCACGAAGTGTTGGTTCAAAATTACCTAAGTCAATAATCT
>QXZR01000104.1 GCA_009886265.1 Flavobacteriaceae bacterium | reverse complement strand
AGTGTTTTTTTTCCCGTTAGGGTATTTGTTTTACATCCTGTAGCAATAGCAAGAAGGAAAAACAGCGTTAGCAGTAATTTGAAGGGTTTCATTTAAAAGATTTGATGACATAAAAATAAGAAATTAAATCTTTATAAGGGATTACGCATTGGCAACTTGCCGTAAGTTTTTGATGGTTTCAGTTGGATTCTCTGATGAAAAAACAAAACTTCCAGCAACCAATACATCGGCTCCAGCTTCAACCAAATCGGTACAATTGGTAGCATTCACACCGCCGTCAATTTCAATCAGTGTTGCTGATTTGTGCGCAGCTATCATGGTTCGTAGCTTCCGTACTTTGGCGTAGGTGTTTTGAATGAATTTTTGCCCCCCAAACCCAGGGTTTACACTCATGATACACACCACATCAATATCTGCTATAACGTCTTCCAGTACGCTTACAGGCGTATGCGGATTAAGTGCAACTCCTGCTTGCATGCCCGCATCTTTGATGGCTTGGAGTGTTCTGTGTAAATGGGTGCACGCTTCAGCGTGTACGGTCAAGACATCTGCGCCTATCTCAGCGAAAGTTTCAATGTAGCGATCGGGATCTACAATCATTAAGTGCACATCCAATGTTTTTTTGGTGTGTTGTGTCATAGCCTTAAGCACAGGCATTCCAAATGAAATATTAGGAACAAAAACGCCGTCCATAATATCTAAATGAAACCAATCTGCTTCACTTTGGTTTACCATTTGAATGTCGCGTTCTAGATTGGCAAAATCTGCTGCCAACATTGACGGTGCAATTTTAATTGTGCCCATTAACCGAGATAGGTTTTTAGAATTTTACTTCTTGAAGTATGCTTTAACCTTCTGATGGCCTTTTCCTTAATCTGACGTACACGCTCGCGCGTTAGGTCAAATGTCTCTCCAATTTCCTCCAAAGTCATGGGGTGCTGATTTCCTAAACCGAAATAAAGACGAACAACGTCTGCTTCTCTTGGGGTTAGGGTTTCTAGTGCACGCTCAATTTCTGTACGCAGCGATTCGTGCATAAGCTCCCTGTCTGGGTTTGGAGACTCGCCACTTCGCAGTACATCATATAGATTTGAATCTTCACCTTCAACAAGCGGTGCATCCATGGATACGTGACGCCCAGAGTTTTTCATAGACTCTTTTACGTCAGAAACCGTCATGTCGAGTTCCTTGGCAATTTCTTCAGCGGAGGGAACACGTTCGTGCGCTTGCTCTAAAAAGGCGTATGTTTTGTTTATTTTATTGATAGAACCAATCTTATTGAGAGGTAGTCTTACAATACGGGATTGCTCAGCTAGCGCCTGTAATATAGATTGACGAATCCACCATACCGCGTAGGAGATAAATTTAAATCCACGCGTTTCATCAAAACGTTTTGCAGCTTTGATAAGCCCTAAATTTCCTTCATTGATAAGGTCGGGTAGGGTTAAGCCCTGATTTTGATATTGTTTGGCAACAGACACCACAAAACGGAGGTTGGCTTTGGTAAGTTTTTCAAGTGCGATTTGGTCACCAGCCTTAATGCGTTGCGCTAGTTCAACTTCCATCTCTGCAGTAATCAGATCAACTTTGCCTATTTCTTGAAGATATTTATCTAGGGAAGCCGTTTCACGGTTGGTAACCTGCTTTGTAATTTTTAACTGTCTCATTGCTTTGTGTTGTAAGGATGATATGTGTTATACGTATGTATGTGTAGGAAGGTTACATTAAAAACAAAAAAAATCCGCTAAAATTGCTTTTAGCGGATTTAAGTTGTTTTTCAAGAGGTGTTTAGTCTCTTCTAGATCTACGGTCGTTTCCGCCGTTTCTTCTACGGTCGTTACCACCTGCTGGTCTTGGCTTGCGCTCTACATAACCTTCAGGCTTTTCTAAAAGTGCTTTTCTAGAAACCTTTTCTTTACGCGTTCGTGAATCGATACCGAAATATTTCACATCAAATACATCACCCATGTTTACAACATCAGTAACATTTTCTGTGCGTTCCCATGCCAATTCACTTACGTGAAGCAATACTTCGTTTCCAGGTGCATCTGTATATTCAACTACTGCTCCAAAGTCAAGAATTTTGATTACTTGAACCTCGTAAGTTTCACCAACGTCCGGTTTGAATGTCAGTGCGTCTACGCGAGCAAGTACTTGATCAATTCCTTCTGGTCCAGTACCTAAAATTTCTATGATGCCTTCGCCTGTATCAGGATCTTCGTTAATAACGATAGTCGTATTGGTTTCCTTTTGAAGTTCTTGGATTACCTTCCCTCCAGGGCCGATAATTGCTCCAATATATTCGTTGGGAATCGTACGCATCACCATCTTAGGCGCATGCTCTTTTACATCTGCTGCAGGCACCTCAATGGTTTCATTTAGCTTATCTAAAATGTGCATACGTCCATCACGTGCTTGCTTTAATGCTTGGATTAAAATATCATAAGGAAGCCCTTTGATTTTAATATCCATTTGACAAGCTGTAATGCCGTTTTTAGTACCAGTAACTTTGAAGTCCATATCTCCAAGGTGATCTTCATCTCCTAGAATGTCAGACAATACTGCAAAACGTTCTCCGTCAGAAATAAGTCCCATGGCAATTCCAGAAACTGGATTTGCGATTTGAACTCCAGCATCCATAAGTGCCATAGTACCAGCACAAACAGTAGCCATTGATGACGAACCGTTAGATTCCAAAACTTCTGAAACCACACGAACCGTATAAGGACAATCATCAGGCATTACCTTTTTAAGCGCACGTTGCGCTAGGTTACCGTGCCCTACTTCGCGTCGAGATGTACCTCTTAACGGACGTGCTTCACCCGTACAAAACGGTGGGAAGTTGTAGTGGAGGTAGAAAGTTTCCTCTCCCTGTGCCGTTGGTAAATCAATCATGTTAGCCTCTCTAGAGGTTCCAAGTGTTACCGTTGCAAGTGCTTGCGTTTCGCCACGTGTAAATACGGATGAACCGTGTGTTGATGGTAGGTAATCTACCTCACACCATATAGGTCTGATATCTGTAGTTTTACGACCGTCAAGACGAATGCCTTCACTTAGTACCAATTCGCGAACCGCTTCTTTTTGCGCTTTGCTAAAGTATTTGCCAATTAGCTTTCCGTTTTCTTCGAGTTCTTCCTCAGAAAAAGTTGCTAATAAGGCTTCTTTCACTTCGCCAAACGCAATGCTGCGATCTTGTTTAGAACTGCCTTTTTTGGCAATGTCATAACATTTTTGGTAAGCGAAATCGTGAATTTTTTGCTCTAATGCATCGTCGCTGTCTTCAGTTTCGTATTCACGTGTTTCTTTTTTGCCAACAGCTTCTGCTAACTCAATTTGAGCAGCAATTTGAAGTTTGATGGCTTCATGTCCAAAGCGAATGGCGTCTGCCATTACTTCTTCAGAAACTTCGTCAAATTCTCCTTCAACCATTGTTACAGAATCTGCACTGGCACCAATCATGATGTCAATATTAGATTCTTTAAGCTGGGCTTTGCTAGGGTTGATGATGAACTTGCCATCAAGCTGTGCTACACGAACTTCAGAAATAGGACATTCAAAAGGAATATCTGAAAGCTGAATTACGGTAGAGGCAGCAAGGCCTGCAAGTGCATCAGGCATAACGTTTTCGTCATGAGACATCAATTGAATCATCAATTGCGTTTCTGCGTGATAGTCTTTAGGGAAAAGGGGGCGCAACACTCGGTCAACCAAACGCATGGTAAGGATTTCTTCGTTGCTGGGTCTAGCTTCGCGCTTAAAGAAGCCACCAGGGAAACGCCCTGCGGCTGCAAATTTTTCACGATAATCTACCGTTAAGGGTAGAAAGTCAACCGGTGAGGCATGACGTGCTGAGACAATAGTAGCTAATAGCATACAGTTGCCGCTTCTAACAACGACAGAACCGTCTGCTTGCTTAGCAAGCTTGCCTGTTTCTAAGGTAATAGTGCGACCATCGCCTAAGTCAATAGTCGAGGTATGTACATTGGGTATCATACTTTTTCAATTTAAAAATTAGTATCTGTGATGTTGTGTTGTGGTCGTAGATACCCTTGAAAAACCGATGATGCGGATGCTTTTATGTGCTTACTTACGAATGCCCAATTCCTTAATCAAGGAACGGTAGCGTTCGATATCTTTGTCTTTTAAATAGTCTAAAAGACTTCTTCGCTTACCTACTAACATAACCAATGAACGCTCTGTGTTATAATCTTTATGATTGTTTTTCAGGTGTCCTGTTAGGTCGTTGATACGCTTAGTGAATAGTGCAATTTGTCCTTCCGTACTTCCGGTGTTTTTTTCAGACTTTCCGTACTTCTTGAAAATTGCTGCTTTTTCTTCTTTGTTTAACATGCCAATATTATTGTAAATGATTCTTATGCAACTTCGAGTTAATCTCGAAGGCTGCAAATATAACACAATAATTGATTGAAATTACAGCTGTGCTGAAAGCGGTCGATTTAATATTAAATCGAGGTAGAGATTGATGTTCTTCTTCAGATCTTTGCGGTGTGTAATAAAGTCTAAAAAGCCATGCTCTTGAAGGAATTCCGCAGTTTGGAAGCCTTCTGGCAGCTCTTGACCGGTGGTGTCTTTAACGACCCTTGGTCCCGCAAACCCAATCAGTGCGCCAGGTTCAGAAATATTAATATCACCTAACATAGCAAAAGAAGCCGTAGTTCCTCCTGTAGTTGGATCTGTGCAAAGCGAAACATAAGGGATTTTAGCGTCGGCAAGTTGTGCTAGTTTTGCAGCAGTTTTTGCCATTTGCATTAACGACAGGGCCGCTTCCATCATACGTGCTCCACCAGATTTAGATATCATCACAAATGGAATCTTCTTTTTTAGTGCGTAGTCAGCAGCACGGTATATTTTTTCTCCTACAACCGAGCCCATAGAGCCTCCAATAAATGAAAAGTCCATGCAGGCAACCACCATCTCGTTTCCGTTGGAACGTCCAACAGCAGCTCTTACCGCATCATTGAGTTTGGTTTTTTTCTGTGCCGCCCTAACACGGTCTTTGTACGTCTTGGTATCCTCGAACTTAAGCGGATCTTTGGATTTTAGCTTTTTATCAAGTTCTCTAAACGTATTGTCGTCAAACAAGATTTCAAAATACTCCTTACTTCCAATACGCACGTGATAGCCATCCTCTGGAGATACATAAAAATTTTCCGCTAATTGTTCTGTGTCAACAATTTTTCCAGTGGGAGACTTATACCACAACCCTTGAGGTGTGTCTTTCTTTTCACTGGTTTGGGTTTGAATTCCTTTTTCGGTACGTCTGAACCACGCCATAGGCTAAGAATTTTATCAAATATATAAAACCCTATGAATTATAGCGTATTTACGTTGTTTAGGTCTTCAAAGGCTTGCTCTAGTCGCGTTACAAATGCCTTTTCTCCTTCGCGTAACCAAACGCGTGGATCGTAGTATTTTTTATTGGGCACATCGTCGCCTTCAGGGTTGCCAATTTGTTTTTGCAAATAAGCCGACTTTTCTTGTACATAGTCGCGTACACCAGACATAAAGGCATATTGCATATCAGTATCAATGTTCATTTTAATAACACCATAGCTGATGCCTTCTCTAATTTCTTCAACAGTTGACCCTGATCCTCCGTGGAATACAAAGTCAATGGTATTTGGTCCAACCCCGTATTTCTCACTTACAAATGCTTGTGAGTTCTTTAGGATTTTTGGTGTTAGTACAACGTTTCCTGGCTTGTATACCCCGTGTACATTACCAAATGCAGCTGCAATGGTAAAGCGTGGGCTTACTTGTGATAACTCTTCAAAAGCAAATGCTACTTCTTCTGGCTGCGTGTATAGTTTAGAGCTGTCAATATCTGTATTGTCAACACCATCTTCTTCACCACCTGTAACCCCCAATTCAATTTCAAGTGTCATGTCCATTTTGGCCATGCGCTTCAAATAGTTCTTGCAGATTTCAATGTTTTCTTCAATTGGCTCCTCCGAAAGGTCAATCATGTGAGAGCTGAAAAGTGATTTTCCTGTTTCTTCAAAATGTTTTTCACTTGCATCAAGTAGTCCGTCAATCCAAGGAAGTAGTTTTTTAGCAGCGTGGTCAGTGTGTAGAATAACACTAACGCCATACAGCTCGGCCATTTGATGTACGTGCTTGGCGCCTGCAACAGCTCCAGCAATAGCAGCTTGTTGATTTTCGTTAGACAAGCCTTTACCAGCGTTAAACTGCGCACCTCCGTTAGAGAATTGAATGATTACTGGTGCGTTTAGCTTTGCAGCAGTTTCTAATACAGCATTAATGGTGTCTGATCCAATTACATTTACTGCGGGGAGTGCAAATTGTTTGGCTTTTGCCAAAGCAAAAATTTCTTGAACTTCATTTCCAGTGGCTACGCCTGGCTTTACGGAATGCGACATGTTGATTTTATTTTTTTATTGGTTGGGGCAAAAGTAACAAACTATTACGGGCTTAGAAAGGATAATTTATCCCAAGTGTGGGATTTGCATTTTTTAGCTCATAATTCCAATTCCAACGGCTTCCTTTTGGCAATACAGGATTGTGTGTTTTAAAGCCCATGTCAAGCCTTAATAAGAACAGCCCAAAATCATATCTAAGCCCAAAACCTGTGCCCACTGCCAGTTCGTCCAAATCTCGAAAACCATCAAACCTTCGGGCAGATTCATCGACGTTGTCGGCTACATTCCAAATGTTTCCAGCGTCAACAAAAAGCGCTCCCTTAAAGGCGCTAAGGAGGTCGAAACGGTATTCAACATTGAAAGACATTTTAAGGTTTGCCTCGTTAAATTCATTTCCAGTATCACTAGACCCAGGGCCTAATCGATATACTTCCCAAGCCCTGTTGTCATAGGCACCACCACCAAAAAAAGATCGGTTAAAAGGGATGTTGTCCGCATTGCCATAGGGGATGGCAGCTCCAGCAAATGCCCTGATAGCTACAACTTGGTTCTCACTAACAGACCAGTGCTTGACAAAATCTGTTTCCAATTTTATAAATTGACTGAAAGGCACCTCAAATAAAAGGTATTGCCCATTCTCTTGTTTCCAATCAAATGACTTTGCCAAACTTTCTAGCAGGTTTCCAGACCAACTAAGATTGGCCCTAAACTGCGTAAACGCCCTGTCAAAAATACCTCGCTTGGAAGAGCTGAAAAAATTGATGCCCGAACTTATAATTAGGTTGTTTTGCGTTAACCTTCTTCTGCGTTCTTCGATGCGTTGTACCCTTTGATAGCTTGGGTCACCAGACAAAATACTGGTGCTGCCTCCAAGCACATCTACAATAAAAGAGTCCGTTCCTTGAGGAATGATGAGCCTATCATTTAATAGATACGTTGGATTTGTATTGGTGTTTCCTGCAATTTGATTTAATTCTCCGTAGGCATTGGTGTAAACCCCAAAGTAATTCGCTTTGTTTTTATTGTTTACAAACTCTACGTCCATCAAAGAAAAGGTCCACCTGCGGTTTTCTCTTGGGTTCCATTGGTATTGTATGCTTCCGGTCAAACTCTGCTTATCTAAACCGATATTTTCCTGCGAGCCCACACCAACTCTTAAAATGGTGAGTGGCGCAAGTTTCTGCTTGTTTATTTTATTGCTAAAGGGCAATAAAAACTGGGGTGCGCGCAGCTGAATGTCAAAGCCATACTCCGAAATGGCAACGTCAGCAGAGCGACCAAATGAACCCCTAGCACCCAACTCCAAGGTTTCGGCCCCTTTAAATACATTTAAAACGCTTAAGCCAGAACTAAAGGCAATACCTCGTTTTAAAATATTGGATTGGGTTACGTCCAAAGCAAAGTCAAGGGAGTATCGTTTTTTAGGCATTAAAAAAATGGAAGCGTCTAAAAGTGTTTCGTCTTCATTCGCATATTGATATCTAATGGTTGGATAATCAAAACTTTGTAGTCTATTGAGTTGTTTTAGGGTGGTGCTTCGTGAAGTGTCGCTGTAAGGCTCATTTGTTTTAAAATCAATGGACTCTCGCAATAGCTTACTGCTGTACTTCATTTTGCCCTGACTAAAAATGGTCATTCCTTCAAAAACACCAATAGAATCGTAAGCTTCGTTTCCTGTATTGCCCGCTTTGCCCAGTAAAACGGCAACGGTATTCATTTTCGAAATCTTATACTCCTTTGGCACAGGGTTTCCCTCTTGGTTTTCGATATAGTTTCGAATGTTTAGTTGTACCGGTAAGCGATAGTCTATCCCTGTTGAATCTACACCAACGCTAAAGTCAATGGAGTTGAGCTGAAATGGGTAAACGCCCGCATTTCTAAACAGCGCAGAAAGCCTGTTTCGCTCTTGCTCAAATGCTGTTGTGCGAAAACGGTCTCCTTGCTTGAGTTTACTTTTTGCTTTATTTGCCATATAAATAGAATCCAAAACGGGACTTTGGATATTGGCTTGTATGCTATCTATAAAGTAGGGCGTATTGGGGCGAACCTTATAATTTACGGTAGCATTTCGATTTCTGCTAGCGGTAGCTGTTTTCACCACAGCATTAAAATATCCTTCATTTGAAAAAAAGGCTTTTAGCTTTTGTGCATTAATTGCTGTAGAAACAGAGTCTGAAAGTACGGGTGCCTCACCTGTTTTTCTTTTCCACGCTTGAAAGCCGCTTTTGTAGGCTTTCATTTTTTTCACTTGCTTTTCAGACCAAATGGCGTTCATTCTTTTTTTGCGCCCTGGTTTTTTAGCAAGCCAATTGTCAAAAGCAACATCCGTGCTGTCTTTTGCAGATTGATATAGCAATAAGCCAAAGGGAATGCCTAAAAAACGATTATTTGGATTGGGCTGAACAATGTTTGCAACCGAGTCAACAGCCACTTGATCATCTACAGTTACCGAGTTTTTACGCAACAATATGCCATCCTCTGGCAAGTTGCGAACAGCAGAACATCCTACTGTTATGCCCAAAAGCACACTAAAACCTAGTATTTTTGAAAATCTTGTGGTCAAGAGAAAGTTGTAAAAGTCAAAAATACACCAAATACATGGTTAGCAAAAACGAACTAAAACAGTTATCCCAATTGGGGCAAAAAAAATTTCGCGAGCAACGTGGTCTCTTCCCTGTTGAGGGCAAAAAAGCCATTGCAACGTTCCATCAAAATGGATTTGAGATGCGATACTGTTTTTCACTCGAAATCGCACAAATTGGGGGTGTTGCTGCCACTACAATCAGCGCCTCTGACATGAAAAAGTTAAGCAATTTGAGTACTCCTCCCAACGTCTGGGCGGCCTTTTCGCTTCCCAATCCAGCCGATTTTGCTTCCCAAAACATCAATATTGCTTTGGACGGCATCCGAAATCCGGGTAACCTTGGTACCATCATTCGTTTATGCGATTGGTTTGGTATTGCCCATTTGCTTTGTTCATCAGATACAGTAGACTGTTTTAATCCCAAAGTGGTACAGGCAAGTATGGGCTCCTTAGCCCGAGTCCAACTCCATTATATTGATCTACTAGATGCATTTGACAAGTATGGCTTAACGCCAATAGGCACTGATACTAATGGAAAAAACATGTATAATGCAGCAATTCCTAAAAATGCGGTGTTGGTAATGGGAAATGAAGGGCAAGGCATTTCTGAAGCTATTACTACTGAAATTAAAGAAAATATAAGCATACCTGCTTATGGAAATCCAGCAGCTGAGAGCCTAAATGTTGCCATGGCAACGGGAATTATATTGGCTGAATTTAGTAGAAGAGACTAGTCTACTCAAAAGTAAACCGCAAGAATACACCCCGACTTTTCATGCTCGCAATGTATCGAGTGTAAACGCTATTTAAATTCTCATCTGGGACAAACTCATCACTGATTGCAAAAAAGCCATGTACAGAGGTGGTGAATTTAAAATAGGGCAAGTAAACATCAGTACCGACAGCAAATTCCCATGCATATACATCTCGTTTCATTCTAAAGGTTCCTGAAGTATT
>QXZR01000103.1 GCA_009886265.1 Flavobacteriaceae bacterium | reverse complement strand
CTCTTGCTCAAACTAGAGCGCTTTAAGGCATTGCCCACCATAAAAGCATTTTTGAGCGGTGGCTATGACGGCTTTGGCGAAGATTTCAATTTCGCGCAGCCCAGCCAAGATTGGTATGGTCGTGCAATTATGGGGGTTAACCTCAATGTACCCGTATTTAGCAGTTTTCAATCTAAGGCAAAGCGGCAACAAGCAAAATTAGCTTTGAATCAATCTAAAAATCAAGCGCAAAATGTTGCTCAAGAAATCTTGCTTGAAGAAAGCCGCATGAGAAATACCGTGCAATTTCAATTGGAAAATATACAAACCACAGCCGAGAGTTTAAGACTGGCAGAAGACATCGCCCGCAAAAATGAAATTAAATTTAAAGAAGGTTTGATTTCTGGATTTACCCTTAGGCAAATACAAACACAGCTATACGAGGCGCAAAACAGCTACCTCAACGCCATGCAACAACTGGTTGTTTCAAAAACAAAATTATCCCTATTACTAAACCCTGTAACGCAAACAAAATGACACAAAGAACACTTATAACCCTACTTGCAGGCCTACTACTTGGCTGCAGTTCTTCAGAGACTCCAAACACCCAATCGCTTATTAATCAAAAAGACGTGGCGGGGCTTCGTGCCAAGCAAGCCGAACTTGTTAAACAAAACAACGCCATCAAAATGGAGCTGAACACGGTTATTGAAGCCATTGATGCTTTGGATGAAAACAAAAAACGGTCGCTGGTAACAGTGCTGTCGCTTAAAAAGGAATTCTTTCAGCACACGGTTATCTTGCAAGGAACGGTTAAAACAGACCAAAACTTAATGCTCAGCGCTGAATTTTTAGGCAAGGTAAAAGCCATACATGTCAAAGAAGGTCAGACGGTTAAAAAAGGAGATTTATTGCTTAGCATAGACGATGGTGGTCTTTCACAAAATGTAGCATTGCTAAAAACACAACGCGATCTTGCCAAAACTATTTACTTGCGACAAAAGCGCTTATGGGATCAAAACATAGGTTCTGAAATTGAATACCTACAAGCCAAGGCTGCTTTTGAAAGCCAAGAAAACAGCTATGAGCAGCTCAAAAAGCAGCTAGACAAGGCAAGTCTTTACGCTCCTTTTTCTGGACGAATAGACGACATTGTTGCTGAAGTGGGGCAATTGGTCACGCCTGGCATCAATCCATTGCTTCGGTTGGTAAACCTGCAAAGCATGTATATTGAAGTTGATGTGCCTGAACGTTATTTTACAGCCATTGAAAAAGGCACAACAGCAACCATTGAGATTCCATCTTTTAAGCACAGCTACAAAAGCCGCGTGACACACAAAGGGACACACATAAGTCCTGGCAACAGAACCTTTAAGACCACACTTGCCGCAGACAGCTATGTAACGCTTGCGCCCAACACCATAACCATAGTGAAGCTCGTAGACTATCAAAAACCAGATGCCTTGGTGATTCCGCTGGAGGTTGTTTCTGAAAATTTTGAAGGAACACAGTATGTCTATGTGGTGACCGAAAGCAGCAAGGCCGAAAAAAGATTTATTAAAACAGGTCTTGTTGAAGGCGATGTTGTAGAAGTCATTAGTGGATTAAAGCCAGAAGACCGCGTAATTGATGAAGGCGCGCGCTTGGTTAAGGAAGATGAAAACGTTCGAATTACCAATGCCTTATGAGTTTAGAAAATAAATCCAACGCCTCTTTTGGTCTATCGGTTTGGGCCATAAGAAACAGCACAATTATTTATGTGCTGATGGGCATTTTCCTAATTCTAGGAGGTACGGCATATGTAACCATGCCAAGAGAGAACTTCCCCGAAATCACCGAAACGACTATTTTTATCAGTACGCCCTATCCAGGGAATACAGCCCAAGACATTGAGCGCTTTGTAACCGACCCGCTTGAAGAAGGCATCAAAGGCATCAGCAACATAACGGAAGTTACCTCTACCTCTCAAGATGACTATTCCATTGTTTCCATTGAATTTGACGAAGACATTGATGTTGACCTTGCCAAACAACGCGTAAAGGATGAAGTGGATGCTGTTGTTGCTTCCGAAGATTGGCCAACTTTTAACAATGCCAAACTAGAACCCGCTGTTTTTAATTTGAATTTCTCTGAAGAGTTTCCTATTCTAAACGTGAGCATACAGGGGGATTATCCCATAGACCGACTCAAAAGCTATGGTGAAATTTTAGAAGAGCGCATTGAGCAATTGGACGAAATCAAAGCTGTTGATATAAGGGGTGCACAGGACAAAGAAATTGAAGTCGCTGTAGATATCCGAAAAATGATGGCGTCTAAGGTGAGCTTTAACGACGTAGTGCAAAGCATTGCCAACGAAAACATGACGGTTTCAGCCGGCAGCATGCGTGGTGGTGGACAACGCAGAAGTGTGCGTGTTGTTGGAGAGGTGAGTAAGCCCTCCGAACTCGAAGACTTTGTTGTTACCACCGAAAAAGGAACAGTATCCCTTGGTGAGATTGCTACCATCTCTTTTAAGGATCAAGAAACAACCAGTTATGCACGTGATTTTGGCGTATCAACTGTGATGCTTGATGTCAAAAAACGCGGTGGCAAAAACCTGATAGAGGCGGCTAGCAGCATACGCCAAATTGTACTGGAAGCCCAACAAAATGACTTCCCCGAAGACCTAAAGGTGACCATTTCAAATGATATGTCATCGCTGACACTCAATCAAGTCAACGATTTGGTAAACAACATTTTGTTTGGGGTGTTGTTGGTGGTCACAGTACTTACCTTTTTCTTGGGATTCCGTAATGCATTGTTTGTTGGTTTTGCCATTCCCATGTCTATGTTTATCTCTTTTGTTATCCTACAAACCCTCGGCTATACCATGAATACCATGGTGCTATTTGCTCTAGTTATGGGACTTGGAATGTTGGTAGACAACGGTATTGTGGTGGTAGAAAATGTATACCGCCTTATTGAAAAAGAGGGCATGTCACGCATTGAAGCTGCCAAAACAGGCGTAAGTGAAATCGCATACCCCATCATCATTTCAACAGCTACTACAGTGGCAGCCTTTATTCCATTGGGCTTTTGGCCAGGAATCATGGGGCAGTTTATGATTTATTTCCCCATTACACTATCCATTGTATTAGGTTCATCCCTTTTTGTTGCGCTGCTATTCAATTCCATGTTGGTGTCCAAGTTCATGGACGTAGAAGAAAAAAACATGACCCGAAAAGGACTTATTCGCTTAAGCATAATCTTAGGGGGTATAGGTTTGTTTTTTATGTTTATTTCCGATGGGACTAGAGGCTTTGGTAGTTTTATGATTACGATTGCTGCGCTGTTTTGGTTATACCGCTATTTTATCAAAGGGCTTGCCCATAAGTTTCAACAATTCTTTCTCAACAATTTGGAGCGCAACTACGAAAAGCTACTGCAATTTGCCATGCGGGGTTGGCGTGCCTATGCCTTTGTTTTTGGAACCATAGCCTTGTTAATTACCTCATTTGTTTTGGTCGGTATTGCTGGTCCCAAAGTGGAGTTTTTTCCAGACAATGAGCCTAGTCAAATCATCGTATATATTGAGTATCCACAAGGAACCGATATTGATAAAACCAATGCCATTACCAAAGGCATTGAGCAAGTGGTGATTGAAACGGTCAACATAGAAAAATACATGGACGAGGACACCAACTTTATGGTGGAGTCGCTTGTTTCACAAGTGGGTGAAGGCGCTGGAAACCCGCAAACGGATGGTGGTTCTCAGGCAGAAATGCCACATAGAGGAAAAATTACGGCCACCATGCGCGAATACAAATTCCGCCGTGGATTGTCGAGTGAGGTGCTTCGAAGCGAAGTCCAACAAGCCCTGCAAGGCAAGTTTTCTGGTGTGAGTATATCCGTAGAAAAAGACACCAATGGTCCGCCTGTGGGCTACCCTGTCAATATTGAAATTTCTGGCGATGATTATATTGAATTGATTAAGGTTGCAAACGAAGTGCGCAGCTTTATCATTAAAGAAAATATTCCCGGCATTGAAGAATTAAAGGTAGACGTAAACCGCAACAAACCCGGCATGGAGGTTACTGTTGACAGACGAAAGGCCGGTAGTCTTGGCGTAAGCGCTGGTCAGGTTGGATTCCAATTGCGACGTGCCCTTTTTGGTGAAAAAGCAGGTGTGTATAAAAAAGACGGTGAGGACTACGACATCAATGTGCGTTTTCAAGAAACAGACAGGTATAACCCCTCTGCGCTTTTTAACCAGAACATTACCTTCCGTGATATGGCCAGTGGACAAATTAAAAGTATTCCCGTATCGGCAGTGGTGGAAACCAAAAATGTTGCGGGCTTTAGCGCCATTAAACACAAAAATATGCGCCGTGTGGTAACGGTTTATTCCGCTATTTTACCAGGCTATAACGCCAATGAGATTGTGGGGCAAGTACAAACCCAATTGCAAGGGTTCAACATTCCAAAAGGAATCGATTATGCCTTTACAGGTGAAATTGCCGAGCAAGAAGAAAACATGCGCTTTTTGTCTAGTGCACTTGGATTTGCGATACTGCTGATCATGTTGCTGCTCGTTTTCCAATTTAATTCGGTGAGCAAACCCCTCATTATTTTATTTTCCATATTTATGAGTTTCACTGGGGTAATGCTTGGTTTGGTGTTTTTTAACATGACCTTTGTCATCATCATGACCATGATGGGGATTATTTCGCTGGCGGGGATTGTGGTAAACAACAGCGTGGTGCTGCTGGATTATACCCAATTGCTTTTAGACAGAAAAAGAGAAGCACTTAATATCACAGACGATAATTTACTTCCAAGAAAAGACATCTTTGACGCCATTGTAGCAGGTGGAAAAGCGCGTTTACGTCCGGTATTATTGACTGCAATCACAACGGTTCTGGGATTAATTCCGCTGGCTATTGGACTTAACATTAACTTCTTTAGCTTGTTTGCTTCGGGAGACCCACAAATTTACTTTGGCGGGGAGAATGTTATCTTTTGGGGGCCACTGGCGTGGACGGTCATATTTGGACTCACCTTTGCAACCTTTCTTACATTGGTGATTGTTCCCGTAACGTTCTTTTTAAGTAAAAGGGCTGCCATTCGAATGAAGGCAACTTTAGGGGGTTAATTGTTGGCTACTGCTTTTGCATCTGTTTCCCAGTAGGAAACTTCCGCGATTAGGTTGTCCTGATAAGTTACCTCAACAACTTGTTTTTCGATCCAAAACAACCAAGTTCCCGTTTTCTTGCCGTTGGTATACTCGCCAATGGTCATGCGGTTTCCTTGGTTATCGTAAGACTGCCAAATACCGTGATTTTTTCCTTTGAATTGATGACCCGATTGTGCCAATACGCCATTATCGTGGTACGTACTGATTTTTACGGTTTTATCTGTTCGGACTACTTCTTTTTCTTGTGCAAAAACGGCTGTTCCAGCTAAAAAAACGAGTGTTAAAATGAATGCTCTCATGGTATTTTATTTGCGTCTATTAAGACATTAACAATGCAAATATACAAAAAAATTAACATTGGCTTAACATTGACTTAACATTAGGCTAAAATTTGACAAATTTGTCGCTGAAAAGGAATGTATTATTTTTAAGTTGCTAGTCGCAGATTAGTCCTATTTTTGAAAAAATTTAAAGGATGTTCAGAAGCCATCATTGCGGTGCACTACGTGAAACACATATCGGAACAGAAGTTACCCTAGCAGGGTGGGCAGCTAAGGTTCGTGACAAAGGATTTGTATTGTGGATTGACTTACGCGATCGCTACGGAATCACCCAATTGGTCTTGGACGAGGAACGCTGTTCGGCGGCACTCTTAGAAAAGGCACGTAAAATCGGACGAGAGACCGTTATCCAAGTCAAGGGCACTGTTGTAGCCCGAGAGGCAAAAAATCCAAATATGGAAACGGGTAACATTGAACTGCTGCTGACCGAGTTAAAAGTGCTGAATGAGGCGCAAACGCCTCCCTTTACCATTGAGGATAAAACCGATGGTGGCGAAGACCTCCGTATGAAGTATCGCTATTTAGATATTCGTCGTACGCCTGTGCAAAACAACCTGTTGTTTCGCTCAAAGGTTGGCTTGCTGGTTCGCAATTATCTAGCGGAACAGGCTTTTATCGAAGTGGAAACGCCTTATTTGATAAAATCAACTCCCGAAGGGGCCCGTGATTTTGTGGTGCCTTCACGTATGAATGAAGGACAGTTTTATGCACTGCCACAATCGCCACAAACTTTTAAGCAACTGCTTATGGTAGGCGGCATGGACAAGTATTTTCAAATTGTAAAGTGCTTTAGAGACGAAGACCTTCGTGCCGACCGTCAACCGGAATTCACACAAATAGACTGCGAGTTGTCTTTTGTACATCAACAAGATATTATGGCTTGCTTTGAAGGCCTGTTGTCTCACCTATTAAAAGAAATTCACGGCATTAGCCCTGCGCCATTCCCTGTGATGCGCTACGAAGATGCCATGAAAACCTACGGAAACGACAAGCCGGATATTCGCTTTGGCATGACCTTTACAGAACTCAATGCCCAAGCACAAAACAAAGGCTTTACCGTTTTTGATGCACAAGAACTGGTGGTTGGCATTGCTGTACCAGGCGCTGCTAACTGGTCCAGAAAACAAATCGATAAATGGATTGATTGGGTGAAGCGTCCGCAAATTGGCGCCAACGGATTGATCTGGGTAAAATGCAACGAAGACGGCACGTTCAAATCATCGGTAGATAAGTTTTTTGATGCTGAAGCCCTTGCTTCTTGGGCTACGGCCTGTGAAGCGAAAGCTGGAGATTTAATCCTTGTCATGGCAGGAGAAACCAACAAAACAAGAACCCAATTGAGTGCCCTTCGTATGGCACTAGCCGAAGCATTGGAATTGCGAAAGCCAAACGAGTTTGCACCCCTGTGGGTTGTGGACTTTCCGCTGTTTGAGGAAGATGAAGAAAGCGGTGACTTACACGCCATGCACCATCCCTTTACAGCACCCAAACCAGAGCACCTCTCGCTATTGGAAAGCGATCCAAAAGCCGTAGTGGCACAAGCCTATGACTTGGTCTTAAACGGAAACGAGATTGGTGGTGGCTCTATTCGTATACACGATAGAAGCACCCAAGAAAAAATGCTTTCCCTACTTGGGTTTAGCGACGACGAAGCCAAGGCGCAATTTGGCTTTTTGATGGATGCCTTTACCTATGGTGCGCCTCCACACGGCGGTATTGCCTTGGGCTTTGACCGTTTGGTAGCCATACTGGACGGCAAAGAAACCATTCGGGATTATATTGCTTTCCCTAAAAACAACAGCGGTCGTGATGTGATGATTGATGCGCCGGCACCACTAGACACGGAACAGCTTGATGCATTAGCCTTGATTGTGAAGCCAAAGCCAGAATAAATGAAGTGGTTTTTACGCATTTTTTTTGTGCTTGTTATTGCCAACATTATTGTGGGTTACGTCATACGTGAAGACGATCTGGCCTTGGGCGAAAAATGGATTGGCCTAGCTGTAGCTACGGGTTTCTTTATCTATATGCCCGTTTTTTTAGTACACCGATGGAAAGGAAAACAACTTAAAGACTACACCCTTTCTCCAGAAAATCTTAAAAAGATGAAGGAAACGCTGGAGCCTGAAAAGAAGAGGAAGAAAACCTAGTCTCTTTTTTCCTTAAAAAACCGGAGCAATAGTTCTCGTGATTCTTCAGCCATAACACCCGAAACTACTTCTGTTTTTGGATGCAGCGGCGTTCCGTGTTGGCGGTAGCCACGTTTGGGATCGTCGGCAGCAAAAACCACCCTTGAAATTTGACTCCAATACAAGGCGCCTGCGCACATGCTACAAGGTTCAAGTGTAACGTACATGGAACAGCCCTGTAAATATTTACCGCCTATGGCATTGGCAGCAGCCGTAATGCCTTGCATTTCGGCATGGGCAGTAACATCGGTAAGGGCTTCGGTAAGGTTGTGTGCCCGCGCAATAATGCTGTTATTGGCTACTATGACTACCCCAACCGGCACTTCATCCTTTTCAAGCGCAAGTTGTGCCTCGGCAAGGGCCTTTTTCATAAAAAAAGTATCGTCCCAAACGTTTTCCATTAGGCCATTTTTTGATACCATTCCAGAGCTTTTCCATCTGTCAGGCTGGCGACATAGCAACTGATGTTCAACAACAACTGATAGGTATCGTCTTGTGGAAGTGTAAGCGTATCGGGAAGACATTGAAGGGCAAGTTTGTCAAAAGCTGATGCCTTTTCTGCTTGATTGCGAACAGCAGCCCCCACAAAAACATCCAGCAATCGGTGTATGACCTGATAGCCCTTGAGTTCTTTTTCAACAACCTCTTGTGCTTGGTAAATGTTACGGATACTTAAGTCAATGATGTCTTTGATTTGTGCTTTGTACTGACTTCTGTCTGTAAGCGAGCTTGTAAAAGTACCCGCCATAATTTCCTGTTCGTGCTGCATAAACAGCTGTGCCGCTTCTTGAATGAGCGTACTGATGGACAGCGCACGTAAATAGGCCAGTCGATCGGTTTTGGTGGTCAGTTGCTGGTACTTGTTGGTGTCTATGGTATCCTTTACCAGTTTAATCAAGTATTCCAAGGCATAGTCTTCCGATATCCACCCTAGGTTAATACCATCTTCAAAATCGATAAGGGTATAGCAAATATCGTCTGCTGCCTCCACCAAATACGCCAGTGGATGGCGCATCAGCTTATCCCCTTTAACAAGCCCAAGGTCTGTTGCTACGGCTTGGTAATCGGCTTGTTGGGCATTAAAAAACCCAAATTTTTTATCGGCAACATGTGTTGAGGGTTTGTGCGGCAGAGATGCCTTGGGGTATTTGGTAAACGCACCAAGCGTAGCATAGCTCAAACGCAAACCGCCAGGAACACCTTCTCTAGACTCCATCAATATTTTAAGCCCGTTGGCATTGCCTTCAAAATGGGTAAGGTCTTGATATTGCGTTGGTGTGAGTTGATTTTTATAGTTGGTTCCTGCGCCATTGGCAAAATAATCGCCTATGGCCTGTTCTCCGCTATGACCAAAAGGTGGATTGCCAAT
>QXZR01000102.1 GCA_009886265.1 Flavobacteriaceae bacterium | reverse complement strand
TCCCATTACAAAAGGCCTTACAGAAGGCAAACGATTTGGAGTTGGATTTGGTTGAAATTTCACCCAACGCTGTTCCCCCGGTGTGTAAGATCATCGATTATAAAAAGTTCCTTTACGAGCAAAAAAAGCGCGAAAAGGCAATGAAAGCAAACGCCTCGAAAGTGGTGTTAAAAGAAATTCGGTTTGGGCCACAAACCGACGAGCACGATTACGAGTTTAAGAAAAAACACGCAATCAAGTTCTTGGAAGAAGGTGCGAAGCTTAAGGCATTTGTGTTTTTTAAAGGACGCTCAATCGTTTTTAAAGAACAAGGCCATATCCTGTTGCTTAGATTAGCACAAGATTTGGAAGCCTATGGCAAAGTAGAACAGTTGCCTAAATTAGAAGGAAAACGGATGATCATGTTGTTGAATCCGAAAAAATAAAAGGAAGTAGTTATGCCTAAAATGAAAACAAAATCAAGTGCTAAGAAACGCTTTAAGCTTACAGGCACAGGTAAGATCAAACGCAAACACGCGTTTAAGAGTCACATTTTGACTAAAAAATCTAAGAAGCGTAAGCTCAAGCTAACTCATAGTGGGTTGGTGCATGAAAGCGACGCCGATAACATCAAGGAACAACTTCGTTTAAAATAATAATAACCTGAAGTCGGCTTTAAAAGTGAGATTCTCCGCCTGCTTCACCAATACTACATTATGCCAAGATCAGTAAATGCTGTTGCATCACGCGCAAGAAGAAAGAAAATTTTAAAACAAGCCAGAGGTTACTTTGGTCGTAGAAAAAACGTTTGGACCGTTGCCAAAAACGCTGTTGATAAAGCGATGCTTTATGCATACCGCGATCGCAGAAACAAAAAACGCAGCTTCCGTGCCTTGTGGATCACACGTATCAATGCTGGCGCTAGAATACACGGCATGTCCTATTCACAATTTATGGGTAAAGTAAGTGCAAACAACATTGCATTAAACCGTAAGGTATTGGCTGACTTAGCCATGAACCACCCAGATGCTTTTAAGGCAGTTGTCGATAAAGTAAAATAAGCTAATAGCTAGAACGGCATATCATCGTCGTCCGTTCCAAACGCTTCGTCTGGACTGGTACGCGGTGCCTCAAAGGGTTCATCCCCTGCATTTATTTTGGATTGAAACTCAACCGGAGCATCAAACTGATCTAAGTTGTCAAACTTACCAAGGTTTCCGATAAACTTAAGACGTATGCTGTCCAATCCACCATTACGGTGTTTAGCGACTATAAATTCTGCCTGTCCTGCCGCAGGTGAACGCTCTTCATCATCCCATTCGTCAATCTTATAATACTCAGGCCTGTAGATAAAGGTTACCAAATCGGCATCTTGCTCGATGGCACCAGACTCACGTAAGTCAGAAATTTGTGGGCGCTTGCTGCCCCCTCGTGTTTCTACCGCACGTGACAACTGTGACAGCGCAATAACGGGTATCTCCAATTCCTTGGCGAGTGCCTTTAAGTTTCGAGAAATGGTCGAGATTTCTTGTTCTCGGTTACCTGCCTTACTGCTTCCACCAGGCGTCATCAACTGCAAGTAATCTATCATGATTAAGCGAATGCCGTATTGCGAAGACAGACGTCGTGCTTTGGCACGAAGGTCAAAGATGGATAACGAAGGTGTATCGTCAATATAGAGCGGTGCTTTTTCCAAATCAGAAACCTTCACATTGAGCTGTTTCCACTCGTGGTCTTCCATTTTTCCGGTTCGAAGCTTTTCTGAACTAAGTCCTGTTTCAGATGAAATAAGACGGGTAATCAATTGTACCGAAGACATCTCAAGAGAGAAAAAAGCTACAGGAATATTTTGGTCCACAGCAATATTTCGCGCCATGGATAGCGTAAAGGCCGTTTTACCCATACCCGGACGAGCAGCAACAATGATCAAATCACTGTTTTGCCAGCCAGAAGTCAATTTGTCTACTGCGTGGAAGCCCGAAGGCACACCACTCATTCCCTCTTGGTTGGCAATCTCTTCAATTTTTTTCTTGGCTTGGATAACCAAACTTTGCGCACTCACTGTAGAAGTCTTTAGATTCCCCTGACTGACGTCATAGAGTTTGGACTCTGCCTTGTCGAGCATGTCAAAAACGTCTTTGGTTTCGTCATAAGCCTCCTCGATAATTTCACTTGAAATTTTAATGAGGCTGCGCTGAATGAATTTCTGGAGGATGATACGCGCATGGTACTCAATATGCGCAGAAGAAGACACCTTTTTGGAAAGCTGAATGAGGTAAAAGTCACCTCCTACTTGATTTAGCTTTTGGTCTTTTTTTAATTGAGCCGATACGGTCAAAAGGTCAATGGGCTCTGAATTCTCAAAAAGCTTGACCATTGCGGAAAAAATATGCTGATGTGCCTCGCGATAAAAGGCATCGGGCTGTAGAATATCAATAACCTCATCAACCCCTTTTTTATCAATCATCATGGCGCCAAGCACGACTTCTTCGAAGTCAATAACCTGTGGTGGCAGCTTTCCACGTTCCATTGGAACTACCGTGGACGGCGACACTATAGACGGCATGGGGTTCTTTTTTTCCATGACACTAAACTACACAAATGGTGGTAGATATTTTTAGAAAAAGCAAAAAACTAACGAACAACGGCCTAGTTGATAACCCACTTCAAATTGTTTAAAAGCTAAACATTATTCCTCATAAACGCCCATGGCAAAAAACTTGTCCATACGTTCTTGTACGAGTACGTCGGTTGGGAGTTCTTGCAATTCCTTGTAGGTTTTGCAAATGGTTTTACGAACCGTATCAAACATGGCCTCACGATTGGTATGCGCACCACCAAGGGGTTCCTTGATAATGGTATCGATGAGCTTTTGGCGTTTCATGTCTTTGGCCGTAAGCTTTAGTGCTTCAGCCGCTTGTTCTTTGTATTCCCAGCTGCGCCATAAAATGGACGAACAGGATTCTGGCGAAATAACAGAGTACCATGTATTTTCTAACATAAATATGCGGTCACCCACACCAATACCCAAAGCACCACCAGAAGCACCTTCGCCAATAACCATCACCATAATAGGCGTCTTTAGACGAGACATTTCCAATATGTTACGTGCAATGGCTTCGCCCTGCCCACGCTCCTCAGCTTCCAAACCAGGGTATGCACCAGGCGTATCGACAAGACAAACAACAGGAACATTAAATTTTTCGGCAGATTTCATCAGACGTAGCGCCTTGCGGTAGCCTTCGGGATTTGCCATACCAAAATTGCGATACTGACGTGTTTTGGTGTTGTATCCTTTCTGTTGTCCAATAAACATATAGCTTTGATCCCCAATCTTACCCAAACCACCGATCATGGCTTTGTCGTCTTTTACCGTTCTATCGCCGTGCAGCTCTAAGAAACTACCCTGCGTAAGGGCGTTGATATAGTCAAGGGTATAAGGTCTTGAAGGGTGTCTTGAAACCTGTACACGCTGCCATGGTGTTAGGTTGGTATAAATCTCTTTTTTGAGCTCAGCCAGACGGTCTCCGATCTTGTTGCAAGCCGCGGTAACGTCTACTTCGCTATCTGTACCAATCTCTTGGCATTTGAGCAATTGGTCTTCTAATTCCTTGATGGGTTCTTCAAAGTCTAAATACTCCATATTGAGATTTTAATGCAAAACAAATATACTTATTTTGGGTTCCGAGCAAGGGGAAGAACCGTTTTTTTTGTTCTTCTTAATTTATAAATGCCGTTGGCTAAGACAGCAATAAGTATACAGGCCAATCCAATGTAAAAGCCCGTATGCATCACTTCTTTTTCTCCAAAAATGGCATAGGCCAAGGCAATTCCGTAAACAGGCTCCATATTGATGCCGAGCATGATGGAATAGGGTGTCAGGTGGCGCATCACGACAATGGAGACAACAAAAGCATAGGACGTACAGACAAATGCTAAAATGGACAGCCACAACAAATCCTGCTTAGAAATAGCAAAAAATTCGGCAGTAAAAGAACCCTGAAAGGCCAATACCAAAGTGACCACTAGCGCACCCACAAAAAGTTCGTAAAAAGACAATACATAAGGGTCGGTTTTGGCAACATACTTACCGTTGAGCAGTGTAAATAATACGGCCAATACAGTTGATATGCCTGCATAAAGAAAGCCCTTTAAATGTGTGGTTCCTGTACCGAGCACCAACACCAAGCCAAGAACCACCAAGAGTCCAAAAAATACCTCGTAGCCAATCACTTTTCGCTTGTAGAAAATAGGCTCAAGCAAGGAAGTCAAAAAAGCACCAGAAGAAAGTACCGATAAGGTTACGGAAACGTTTGAAACCTTAACAGACCCAAAGAATGTAATCCAGTGGAATGCAATAAGCACCCCGCTTGCAATGGCCACCCAAGCAATGGTTTTGCTTACACGAAAATTGTGCTTGCGTAACCAAAGCACCAAGCCCAAGCCTATGGCTGCCAGTGTCATCCGGTACCACACCAAGGGAATAGCCGAGACACTAATCAAGGCACCCAAAATGGCAGTGAAGCCAAAAATGACTACGATAAAATGAAAGTGAAGCGTACTGAATAGCTTATCTCTTTGCATGGCGCAATAAATAAACAGAAAGCACAGCAAACAACGCATTGGGAATCCATGCGGCTAGCCAAGGCGTGAAATTTGATTTCTCAACCATGACTTCAAATATTTTATCAAAAAAGATATAGAGGAAAGCCAGTATGATGCCCATGGCTAAATTTATACCCATACCGCCCCGCTTTTTAAAGGATGCAACCGCCACTGCAATCAGCGTAAGGATAAAGGCAGAAATGGGAAGTGACCAACGCTTATGACGTACCAACAGGTGGCTGTTAATTAACGGACTTCCGTTTTCACGCTCTTGCTCAATGTATTCGTTTAGCTCAAAGAAATTGAGTGTGTGGGCTTTGTAGGTAACAGGTGCCATGGCGTTTAAATCCAATGCGAGCAGCGTATCGAGACGTGCCTCCTTACGAATAACCTCTTTATCGTCTACAATGGTGCGTTGAAAAAATTGCGACAGACGGTGAATGCTGTCTTTTTCTACCCATCGGATGTTTTGGGCTTTTATCTTATACACCAATTGATTGTCCTCAAAATGCTCCCAGGTAAAATTATAACCCACCTGTCGGCTTGCGTTATAATTGCTGATGTAAATAAAATCATCGTCGCCTATTTGCTTGTAGATATTTTCCGTTAGCATCACCTTTCTACCCTTGTTGATGTATTCGTACTTAAAGCTGTTGTAACTTTCACTGGCATTGGGTACCCAGAACATACTCGCACCAAAGGCCAATACGGCAATGATGGATGCGGAAATAAGAAAAGGACGCAGGTATCTGTAAAAAGAAATTCCAGAGCTTAACACGGCAATTACTTCCGTGTTACTTGCTAATTTTGAGGTGAACCATATAACAGATAAAAACAAAAATATGGGAAATAGCTGGTAACCAAACACCCATACAAAATCATAATAATGGGATAAAATCTCAGTGGCTGAGAGTTCGTTTTCTTTGAATTTATCAATTTTTTGAGAGAGATCAACCAATACACTTATGGGAATGAACAACACCAACATGACTGTAAAAGTGCTGATGTATTTCTTGATGATATATAAGTCTAACAACTTCATATTACAGGCGCTTATCCATTTGACGTACCATGGTGTTTTTCCAAGTCGCAAAATCTCCAGCTAAAATATGCTTTCTAGCTTGGCGCACCAACCACAAATAAAAGGAGAGGTTATGCAAGGTTGCGATTTGCTTGCCCAACAACTCATTAGCAGCAAATAAATGACGTAAATAAGCTTTGCTGTATGCGGAGTCAACAAAACTACTACCATTGGGATCGATGGGAGAGAAATCGTTTTCCCATTTTTTATTTTTAATGTTGATGCTGCCTTCAGATGTAAACAACATGCCGTTGCGCGCGTTTCTTGATGGCATAACACAATCAAACATATCTACACCCAAGGCAATGTTCTCCAATATATTAATCGGCGTACCAACACCCATCAAATAGCGGGGTTTGTCTTCGGGCAAGACAGCACAAACAGCATCAGCCATGGCATACATTTCCTCGGCGGGTTCCCCTACCGACAAGCCTCCAATGGCATTCCCTGGTGCGTTGGTGCTTGCAATAAATTCGGCTGACTGCACCCGCAAATCGGTGTACACACTTCCTTGCACTATAGGGAAAAGCGTTTGGTTGTATCCGTATTTGGGCGTTGTTTTTTCAAAGTGTTCTTGACAGCGAATAAGCCAACGATGCGTAAGGTGCATGGAGTTTTTGGCATAATCATAGGGACATGGATATGGCGTACATTCGTCAAAAGCCATAATGATATCCGCACCGATACTCCTTTGAATATCCATGGCCCTTTCAGGACTGAAAAAATGCTTGGAGCCATCGATATGCGATTTAAAGGTCACGCCTTCTTCTGTAATTTTTCGGTTGTCTGCTAAAGAGTATACTTGATATCCACCGCTGTCTGTTAATATGGGGCGTTCCCAATTCATAAACTTATGAATACCGCCTGCCTGTTCTAAAATGGGCATGGAAGGTCTTAAGTACAAATGATAGGTATTGGCCAAGATGATATCGGGGTTGATATCTGAAGCCAAATCGCGTTGATGCACTCCCTTTACGGTAGCAGCTGTTCCTACAGGCATAAAAATAGGCGTCTCAATTTTTCCATGATCGGTAGTGAGCTCCCCCGCCCTAGCTTTTGAAGCAGTATCGGTATGTAATAATGAAAATTTCACGCGTCAAATATACACAACACGAGGCGGTAAGCAGGTTATTAATAACTGTTCATTTTTTTAGTACAAATAATGACAAAATAATAGTGTAAGCTGGAAGTGAAGTTTTATTTTTGGAAAAATTTATTTTTTATGGCATCCATTGAATCTATAGAACAGCTTTTACCACAGGTGCG
>QXZR01000101.1 GCA_009886265.1 Flavobacteriaceae bacterium | reverse complement strand
AATCCCGATTTTATCGAAGGAAATCTCAAACATAAAAAAAGGAGAACCAATTCCTCTGAATCAATTCTCCGATTTAGTGACCTCGGCAGGATTCAAACCTGCAACCTTCTGAGCCGTAATCAGATGCGCTATTCAGTTGCGCCACGAGGCCGTTTAGGGGTGCAAATATATCTTATTTTAACCATGCAGCAAAACTAAAGTGCACGCATTGTTATATATGTTCGCCAAGCCAATAAAAGCATCTGGCTTTTTGACGCTTTGCTTAGGTCAACTTGCTTTTTGCTAAGGCTAGGCAATACTGCTTTATTGCACTTTGCCACCACTCTAAATAAAATCTTTTGCATCCCACAAAGGTAAAGAAACCCAACAGACCGTATATTCGCTAAAAAAAATAAATGGATGCCATTTTTCTTATTGCGGGCTTGGCCTTATTGCTGCTAGGAGGGGATTTTCTTCTAAAAGCAGCCGTAGCTGCCGCTGCGCGCTGGCAAGTGCCTAAAGTAGTTGTGGGCATGACCATTGTCTCTTTTGCAACTTCACTTCCAGAACTCATTACGAGCATACGTGCTGCGCTTGCAGGTTATCCAGACCTGTCACTTGGTAATGTGATTGGCTCCAATATCGCAAACTTGGGATTTGTCTTGGGACTCGTTTTGCTATTCAGTAAGATTGATATTCAAAAAAGCTTTTATAAATTCGACTGGCCCGTTGTCTTTGGGGTCTCATTGCTGTTATTGTTTTTTATCTATGACGGAACCATTAGCCAAACCGAAGGCATACTATTGCTTTGTGGTTTGGTAGGGGTAATGTATTATCTAATAAGGTACCAACCCCCAGTAGTGGCAGAGCAGGCAGCAGAAGCTGTTTCAAATAAAAGTTGGTGGTGGATAGTTGCTTTTGTGACTTTGGGATCGTTGGGTTTGGCTTTTGGCTCCCAGTGGTTGGTCAAAGGTGCTGTTGGACTGGCACGTGCCTTTGATGTCAGCGAGCGCGTTATTGGCATCACGCTGGTTTCCATTGGTACTAGTTTACCTGAACTTGTGGCTTCGGGTATGGCTATTGTGAGAAAGGAATCAGGCATTTCAATAGGTAACCTTATTGGCTCCAACTTATTTAATATTCTAACCGTATTGGGCGTTACTGCAGTTATTCACCCGTTGCATGTAGTTGACGACAGATTGTTATCTTTTGATATTTGGGTGATGCTAGGTTTTGCATTTTTACTCTTGCCCTTGGTTTTTGTGCCAAAAAAATTCGAGCTCAACTGGCGCGAAGGAATTATTTTAAGTGTGGCTTATATTGCCTACTTGGTTGTAACGCTTGCATAAAAAAAGCACCTGATTCTCGAGAGACAGATGCTTTTATAGCTAAAATTAAAGATTAACCTACACGTCAGCAGACTTTACCGTCTTGATGATACGTGCAGCAATTTTGTATGGATCAGCGTTAGAAGCTGGACGACGATCTTCTAACCATCCTTTCCAACCTTTCTCAACAGTCATAATCGGAATACGAATAGAAGCACCACGATCAGAAACACCGTAGCTAAATTCGTCGATTGATTGTGTTTCGTGATCACCTGTAAGGCGTTGATCGTTGTAAGCACCATAAACCTCGATGTGTTCTTTAACCACAGGACGAAATGCTTCACAAATCTTGTCATACGTTTCTTTAGAACCACAAGTTCTAAGGATAGTGTTAGAGAAGTTTGCGTGCATACCAGAACCGTTCCAGTCTGTAGCACCAAGAGGTTTTGGGTGATAGTCTATAGCCAAACCATAGTCTTCAGCCAAACGCTCTAAGATGTAACGTGCAATCCAAATTTGGTCACCTGCTTCAGCAGCACCTTTAGAGAAAATTTGAAATTCCCACTGTCCAGGAGCAACCTCACCGTTAGTACCTTCAACATTTAGACCAGCATCTAAACAAATGTCTAGGTGGCGGTCCATAATTTCACGTCCGTAAGAGTTTTTAGCACCTACAGAGCAGTAGAACTGACCCTGTGGGGTTTGATCTTTAGGAAATCCAAGTGGTAAATTTGTTTCTGGATCCCAAAGAAAATATTCTTGTTCAAATCCAAACCAGAAATCATCATCATCGTCTTCAATGGTAGCACGACCATTTGAAACGTGAGCTGACCCATCTGCGTTAAGGACTTCAGTCATTACTAAATATCCATTTCTTCTTTCCGGATCGGGAAATATGGAAACAGGCTTTAAAAGACAGTCAGAAGACCCTCCCTCTGCTTGTAGTGTAGAACTACCGTCAAAAGACCACATTTCGACATCTTCTAGTTTTCCAGAAAAGTCGCTAACTACTTTCGTTTTACTTCGCAGGTTGGCAGTTGGCTTGTAGCCGTCCAACCAGATGTATTCAAGTTTTGATTTATTCATGATTTTATATAATGATTAAACAAAAATAAAATTAATAATAACCCCACTAATGTTGGAGGGTATATTTTTATGAACATTCTATATATTTTTATAGACCCCTCAAAATTGATAGGGTATAATTGTTAAATACATAATATTTGGACATTTATACATTAAATTCAAAATCTATGAACACACAAAATAATAGCGCTATTTGATGTATATTTGTTACATCCTAAAACCTTAATATTATGAACAAACTGCGTTTCCAAGCCATTCAGGACGCTGTCAGCCGCCTACCAAAACCTTTTCATTCCGACCAAAAAAAATCGGCAATATTTGCAAGTCACGTCTTTACCAAGAAGGTGATGCGAACTTTTTTGACCAAGCAAGCCTTTGCTGAAGTCGATGAAGCCATTGAAAAAGGCACTAAAATAAAACGTACCATAGCCGACCATGTTGCCGCCTCAATGAAAGATTGGGCCATATCCATGGGCGCGACGCACTACACACACTGGTTTCAGCCCCTAACAGGCGCTACCGCCGAAAAGCACGATGCTTTTTTTGATTTTGATTCCAATGGCGATAGCCTAGAACACTTCGATGGTTCGCAATTGGTGCAACAAGAACCCGATGCATCTAGTTTTCCTAGTGGCGGTATCCGCAACACTTTTGAAGCTAGGGGATATACCGCTTGGGACCCTTCATCTCCTGCCTTTATTTATGGTACCACCCTTTGTGTGCCCACCATTTTTGTCTCATACACGGGTGAAGCACTTGATAACAAAACACCTTTGCTGCGCGCACTCAATACCATAGACGATGCAGCTACACAAGTTGCTAAGTACTTTGATAAGAACGTCACGCACGTTGATGCAACCCTTGGATGGGAGCAAGAATACTTTCTTATCGATAAAGCCCTGGCATCTTCTCGACCAGACATTATGCTGACTGGAAGAACATTGGTGGGTCATCCACCACCAAAAGGACAGCAATTAGATGATCACTATTTTGGCTCCATTCCGTCACGTGCCCTTAACTTTATGCGTGAGCTAGAGTATGAATGTATGTTGTTGGGAATACCAGTAAAAACACGTCACAACGAAGTTGCACCCAACCAATTTGAATTGGCGCCTATTTTTGAGGAAGCCAACCTAGCCGTTGACCACAACGCACTGCTTATGGATGTTATGGGTAAGGTGGCAAGTAAGCATCACTTTAAGGTGCTGCTACACGAAAAGCCTTTCTCCGGCATCAACGGTTCAGGAAAACACAACAACTGGTCCTTGTCTACCAATACGGGAGTAAACCTGTTAAGCCCAGGAAAGACGCCGATGAGTAACTTGCAGTTTTTGACATTTTTCATAACCACCATAAAGGCGGTTCAAAACTATGAATCACTTGTGCGAGCTTCTGTTGCTAGCGCTGGAAATGACCATCGTTTAGGAGCTAACGAAGCACCACCAGCCATTGTTTCCATTTTTATTGGGACACAGCTAACATCTGTGCTTGAAAATTTAGAGCATGTTTCCAAAGGCAAATTATCACCCAAAGAAAAAACCGATTTAAAACTCAACGTTGTTGGAAAAATTCCAGAAATATTATTGGACAACACCGACAGAAACAGAACTTCGCCTTTTGCTTTTACCGGAAATAAATTTGAATTCCGCGCCGTAGGTTCTGATCAAAATTGTGGTATACCCATGACCGTTTTAAATACTATAGTTGCCAAACAGCTAATTTCATTTAAGACTGAAGTTGACGCGCTTATTAAATCCAAAAAACTAAAAAAAGACGATGCTATCTTTAATGTGTTGCGCGAATATGTGAAGACAACAAAGAATATCTTGTTTGACGGTGATGGCTATAGCAGTTCTTGGGAAAAGGAAGCCAAAAGAAGAGGGCTATCAAACTTGAGAAAAACACCGGAAGCCTTATCTGTGCGCATGAACAAAGACGTCATAGATTTGTTTGATTCAATGGATGTCATGAACCCTGTTGAACAGAAGGCACGCTATGAAATTCAATTGGAGCAATATGTCCAAAGAATTGAGATTGAAAGCTTAGTATTGGAAAACCTTGTCAACAACCAAATTCTACCAACTGCATTTAAATACCAAAGTGTACTTATTGAAAATGTGAAGGGTTTAAAAGATATCTATGGTGATGGATTCTCTAAGCATGCGCCAGTTGCAATGAGTTCCATTGAGAAAATCAGTGGTTTAATAGATAAACTTGCTACCGCTTGCGGTACACTTGTAAAAGAGCGAACTAAGGCCAATAGCATGAGTAAATTAGACGATCAGGCTCAGATGTATGCCAAAAACGTACTTCCAGTCTTTGATAAAATTCGTGAATGTGTTGATGGGCTTGAACTCATAGTTGATGATTCAGCTTGGCCATTAGCCAAATACAGAGAACTATTATTTTTACGTTAATATGACACAAAACCCTTCCAGTGAACGTTATCAAATGCGTGGTGTATCTGCCGACAAAGAAGATGTCCATGCAGCCATTGAGAATATTGATAAAGGACTTTTTCCAAAAGCGTTCTGTAAAATTGTTCCTGATTACCTAACTGGAAATGCTGATTATTGTTTGGTGATGCACGCCGATGGCGCTGGCACAAAGTCGTCATTAGCTTATATGTATTGGAAAAAAACAGGTGACTTGTCTGTTTGGAAAGGGATTGCGCAAGACGCACTCATCATGAATATTGATGATCTGTTGTGTGTAGGTGCTGTTAATGAAATTCTTATTTCATCGACCATTGGACGTAACAAGAACCACATTCCTGGAGAAGTCATTAAAGCCATTATTCAGGGAACCAACGAGCTTGTCGATGAGCTTAACGCTCAGGGCATGAAACTAACGCTAACAGGTGGTGAAACCGCTGATGTTGGTGACTTGGTACGAACTATTATTGTTGACTCTACCGTAACGGCACGTCTTAAACGCGACAGCGTGATAGACAATGCCAATATCAAAGCGGGTGATGTAATTGTAGGAATGGCTTCTTATGGACAAGCATCCTATGAAACTGAATACAATGGCGGTATGGGAAGTAACGGGCTTACTTCTGCACGTCACGATGTGTTTAACAAATCGCTGGCCGAGGAGTTTCCAGAAAGTTTTGACCCATTGGTGCCAAATGATTTGGTTTACACCGGATCTAAAAGCTTAGCGGATGCAGTAGAAGGTGTTTCTATAGATGCAGGTAAGTTGGTGCTGTCGCCCACACGTACTTATGCTCCAGTCATGAAAGCAATCCTAGATAATTTTACTCCCCAACAGATACATGGAGCGGTACATTGTAGTGGAGGTGCCCAAACCAAAGTACTTCATTTTATTGATAGTGGACATGTTATCAAAGACAATATGTTTCCCATACCACCGCTGTTTAAGATGATTCAAGCCGAATCAAAAACAGATTGGCGTGAGATGTACAAGGTCTTTAATATGGGTCACAGAATGGAGCTATACGTATCACCTGAAAATGCTGATTCGATTATTGAAATCGTTAAATCGTTTAATATTGATGCCCAAATTGTGGGCCGTGTTGCGGAGAGCCCAACAAAAAAACTTACCTTATCCACACCAAACGGAACTTTTGAATATGCGTAAGCTGTTATTGATTATTGCGATTGCAATTGGTGTAAACACCCTGTCTTATGCACAAGAAGGGGAGGACCTGTTTATGCTAATTGATGAAAACATTCAAGCACCACCCTTACTTCCAGCGCGTATGGTTTTTACGCAAAGACTATTTTGGGGTGAAAAGGGCGTTTTTAGGGCTACTGGCATATCACCCTTAAACATGGAGCAACGCCAAAAAGAATTGAAGGTGCGTCGTGTAATGCTTACCACACACCAAGTACTCGGCTACGCAACGTTAGCAGCTATGGTTGCGCAAGGTATTATAGGCGGGAAATTATATAACGGTGACTACAGTTTGTATGAGCTGCACAAAACCATGGGGGACGTAGTGAATATTGGTTACTTCACTACAGCAGGAATGTCCCTCTTTGCACCGCCACCCCTTATAAATAAGAAGGTGC
The DNA here is from genome assembly GCA_009886265.1 of Flavobacteriaceae bacterium. Lineage (GTDB taxonomy): Bacteria > Bacteroidota > Bacteroidia > Flavobacteriales > Flavobacteriaceae > UBA7446. The sequence continues at coordinate 348 of QXZR01000101.1, read as the reverse complement.
GTGGTTTTTCATCTATAAAAGCACATAAAATATTAGCAACCGTTCACTTTTCTGCAATGGTAGCTACAAACATATATAAAGACAAAAATCGCGATATTCACAAAGGGGCCGCATACACCGCCTTTGGTAGTTATGCGATGGCTGTTTTGGTTTTTAAATTTTAAAATGACACGTTTCTTAATTCTCTTTTTATTTGTTTCTTCTTGGTTGGGTGCACAACAACTTCGCGTAGAAACCGACACTTCAGAAATCTCCTATGAAGCCTCACATGTCGTACATGATTGGTCAGGTACTTCTAAACAAGTTCAAGGAGTCGTTGTGCTTGAGGATGCTGTTCCTACTCGTATG
>QXZR01000100.1:18467-21597 GCA_009886265.1 Flavobacteriaceae bacterium | reverse complement strand
ATATCTTGAAAAAAGAAGAGGGTGGTCGTCACACACCATTCCACAACAACTACCGACCACAGTTTTACGTACGTACAACAGACGTTACTGGAAATATTGCACTACCATCTGGTGTAGAAATGGTAATGCCTGGTGACAACTTGACTATCGAGGTTGATTTGATTCAGCCAATTGCATTGAGCGTAGGTCTTCGTTTCGCGATTCGCGAAGGAGGTCGTACCGTAGGTGCAGGTCAGGTAACTGAAATATTAGATTAATACAACCAACGTTTTGTGTCTTAAAGGTGCTGTTTTTAACAGCACCTTTTGGCGCACTAAACGGGTGTACTAACTCAAAACGGAGCATGTGCACCAACAGAGACGGGTTTAGCTCAGTTGGTAGAGCACTGGTCTCCAAAACCAGGTGTCGGGAGTTCGAGCCTCTCAACCCGTGCCAATAAAAAGTAGGAAGGGCGAGAAGTTTATCCTGAGTGCAACGAAGGAAGCCTCTCAACCCGTATAAGTAGAAATATAAAATGGCAATGATAACGTACATAAAGGACGCTTTCGCAGAACTAAAAAACCACGTAACATGGACACCTCAGTCTGAACTGTTACGCCATACCACTGTAGTAGTGGTTTTCTCGATCATTTTTTCGCTTGCCATTTGGGGTGCAGACTCGCTACTATCCCGTGTTGTTAAATTTTACTTTCAATTAATAAGCTAAGCATGACAACAGACACGGATGTAAAAAAATGGTATGTTGTTCGCGCGGTTAGCGGTCAAGAAAACAAAATCAAATCTTATATAGAGTCTGATATTGCACGTCTTGGTCTTTCTGATTTCGTAGAAGAAGTTTTGGTACCTACAGAAAAGGTAATCCAAATTCGCAACGGCAAGAAGGTAAATAAAGAACGCAACTATTTTCCTGGTTACATCATGATTAAGGCTAACTTATCTGGTGAAGTACCACACATTATCCGTTCCATAACTAATGTAATCGGTTTTTTGGGTGAAACCAAAGGCGGAGAACCAGTACCACTTCGTAAAGCTGAAGTAAACCGCATGCTCGGCAAGGTTGACGAATTGTCGGTACAAACAGAAAATGTTGTTATTCCATTTAAAATTGGAGAGACGATCAAAGTTATTGATGGTCCTTTCAACGGATTTAACGGCAGTATTGAAAAAGTAAATGAAGAAAAACGCAAGTTGGAAGTAATGGTAAAGATTTTCGGAAGAAAAACACCACTAGAGCTTTCCTACATGCAAGTCGAAAAAGTTTAAAAGTGTTACGTACACCGATGACTGTGTAGCTTCCACTAATACAGGAATCATTAAATAGAGTTAAATTAATAATGGCTAAAGAAGTAAGTAAAGTAGTTAAACTACAAGTTAGGGGAGGCGCTGCGAATCCATCGCCGCCGGTTGGACCCGCTCTGGGTGCCGCAGGAGTTAATATCATGGAGTTCTGTAAGCAGTTTAATGCTAGAACCCAAGATAAGGCTGGTAAAGTATTGCCAGTTGTGATTTCTGTGTACATGGATAAGTCTTTTGACTTCGTTGTAAAAACACCACCCGCAGCCGTTCAGTTGATGGAAGCCGCCAAGGTTAAAAAAGGATCTGGCGAGCCCAACCGCGTTAAAGTTGCAAGTGTAACTTGGGAACAAGTTCGTGTAATTGCGGAAGACAAAATGCAGGATTTAAATGCATTTACAGTAGAATCTGCCATGAAAATGGTAGCTGGGACCGCAAGATCAATGGGATTTACCGTCAAGGGAAATTCCCCTTTTTAATTGAAGTGAATCATGGGAAAAATTACAAAAAAGCGTAAAGAATCGCTAAGTAAAATAGACCGGACAAAACTGTACTCAGTACAGGATGCTTCCGCACTGGTAAAAGAAATCGCTAATTCAAAATTCGATGAGTCTGTTGACCTCGCTGTAAGGCTAGGAGTTGACCCTCGCAAAGCAGACCAAATGGTCCGTGGCGTGGTTAGCCTACCACACGGTACAGGTAAGGACGTTCGAGTTTTAGCCTTAGTTACACCTGACAAAGAAGCCGAAGCCACAGCGGCGGGTGCTGATTTTGTTGGATTAGATGAGTACCTCCAGAAAATCAAAGATGGTTGGACAGATGTTGATGTTATCATCACCATGCCAAGTGTTATGGGTAAGTTAGGTCCTTTAGGACGTGTATTAGGTCCAAGAGGATTGATGCCTAACCCAAAGACTGGTACAGTGACGATGGATGTCGCTAAAGCCATCAATGAAGTAAAGGCAGGTAAAATTGATTTTAAAGTGGATAAAACAGGGATTGTGCATGCACCAATCGGAAAAGCATCTTTTGATGCAGACAAGATTGCGGGCAATGCTGATGAACTGTTGCAGACACTTATGAAGCTCAAGCCATCGTCATCGAAAGGAGAATACATTAAAAGTATCGCCATTTCGAGTACTATGAGCCCAAGCATCAATATCGATACTAAGGTTGTCTAAATAGCGTATAGAATTTATGACACGAGAACAAAAAGCAAACGTAATAGAGCAGTTAACTGCTAAGCTAGCAGACAACGCTAACATCTATTTAACAGATGTATCTGGGTTGAATGCTGAGACAACTTCAAATTTGAGACGTGCTTGTTTTAAAGCAAATATCAAACTAGAAGTGGTAAAAAATACGTTGTTATCCAAAGCCATGGAGGCTTCTGACAGAGATTTTGAAGATTTATCTTCAGTCTTGGTCGGAAATACCGCCATGATGTTTTCAGAGGCTGGAAATGCCCCTGCAAAACTAATTAAGGAATTCCGCAAAAAATCGGATAAGCCTATCTTAAAAGGAGCTTTCATTGAGGAAGCTGTTTATTTAGGTGACGATCAAGTGGAAACTTTGGTGAACATCAAATCTAAGGACGAATTGATTGGCGAGATAATAGGCTTGCTTCAATCGCCTGCGAAAAACGTGGTATCTGCACTTCAATCAAGTGGCGGTACCCTAGCTGGTATAATCAAAACACTTTCTGAAAAGGAAGCTTAAAACGTAAACAAAAACAATTAAATAGTTCAAAAATGGCAGATTTAAAAGATTTTGCAGAACAACTGGTCAATTTGACCGTTAAAGAGGTCAACGAGTTGGCCAACATCCTTAAAGACGA
>QXZR01000100.1:0-18457 GCA_009886265.1 Flavobacteriaceae bacterium | reverse complement strand
CAGCCGTTGCCGTAGCTGGACCCGCTGCCGGTGGTGGTGGTGAAGCAGCCGAGGAAAAATCAGAGTTCGATGTTATCCTAACAGCCGCTGGCGGTTCTAAACTTGCTGTAGTTAAGCTTGTAAAAGAACTTACAGGTCTTGGTCTTAAGGAAGCAAAAGAGCTTGTTGATAATGCACCAAGTCCAATTAAGGAAGGTGTAGCAAAAGACGAAGCTGAAGGACTGAAATCTTCTTTGGAAGAAGCAGGTGCTGAAGTTGAGCTTAAGTAATTAAGCTCCCGACCCAATCCAGAGGTTTAAGTCCCGAACATGCGTTCGTGGGCTTAAACCATTTGGTGTTTTATGCCCCTAGTACTAATTTTTTAATAGATTAACCCATATGTCCAACACGACAAGCGCAACCCGACACAATTTTGCTTCGGCCATTGGTACCCCTGCCTATCCAGACTTTTTAGACATCCAAATTAAATCTTTCCAAGACTTTTTTCAATTAGAAACAAAATCTGACGAACGTGGGAATGAAGGCTTATACAACACCTTCATGGAAAACTTCCCTATTTCGGATACCCGAAATCAGTTTGTCCTTGAGTTTCTGGATTACTTTGTAGATCCATCTAGATACAGCATACAGGAATGTATTGAGCGTGGTCTTACATACAGTGTACCCCTAAAGGCACGTTTAAAATTGTATTGTACCGATCCTGAACACGAGGATTTCGAAACCATCGTACAGGACGTATACTTGGGTGTTATTCCTTACATGACCCCCAGTGGCACATTTGTAATTAATGGTGCTGAGCGTATTGTTGTGTCACAATTACACCGTTCTCCTGGTGTATTCTTTGGACAGTCGTTCCACGCCAATGGAACCAAACTATATTCGGCTCGTGTAATTCCTTTCAAAGGTTCTTGGATTGAATTTGCAACGGATATAAACAGCGTGATGTATGCGTATATTGATCGTAAGAAAAAATTACCTGTAACCACACTTTTCCGTGCTATTGGATATGAGCGTGATAAAGACATTCTTGAAATCTTTGACCTTGCAGAGGAAATTAAAGTTTCAAAAACAGGACTTAAAAAAGTAATGGGTCGCAAGCTTGCAGCTCGTGTACTTAACACATGGTTTGAAGACTTTGTAGATGAAGATACTGGAGAAGTAGTTTCTATTGAGCGTAACGAAATCGTATTGGATCGTGATACGGTTCTTGACAAAGAACACATCGATCAGATTTTAGAAGCCAATGCTGCTACCATTTTGTTGCACAAAGAAGAGGCGCAATCTGCAGATTATGCCATCATTCACAATACCCTTCAAAAGGATCCAACTAACTCCGAAAAAGAAGCAGTAGAGCATATCTACCGTCAATTGCGTAACGCTGAACCGCCAGATGAGGAAACAGCACGTGGTATTATCGATAAACTTTTCTTCTCTGATCAGCGATACAACCTCGGTGAAGTTGGACGTTACCGTATGAACAAAAAGCTTGGCTTGGACATTGAAATGGACAAACAAGTATTGACGAAAGACGATATCATTACCATCATCAAATACCTTATTGAGTTGATTAACTCTAAGGCTGAAATCGATGATATTGATCACTTGTCTAACCGTCGTGTACGTACTGTTGGTGAGCAACTTTCATCTCAATTTGGTGTAGGTCTATCACGTATGGCACGTACCATTCGCGAACGTATGAACGTTCGTGACAATGAGGTGTTTACTCCGATTGACTTGATTAATGCTAAGACCTTGTCTTCGGTTATTAATTCGTTCTTTGGTACCAACCAGCTATCGCAATTTATGGACCAGACCAATCCGCTGGCAGAAATCACGCACAAGCGTCGTTTATCTGCTCTAGGGCCAGGTGGTTTATCAAGAGAGCGCGCAGGTTTTGAGGTACGTGACGTTCACTATACGCACTATGGTAGACTTTGTCCGATAGAAACACCTGAAGGACCAAACATTGGACTGATATCTTCACTTGGTGTATTTGCCAAAGTGAATAACCTTGGATTTATCGAAACGCCATACTTTAAAGTAGAAGAGGGTGTAGTTGATATGTCTGCTTCTCAGTATTTGTCTGCTGAAGAAGAAGAAGGTAAACTATTTGCACAAGCCAATATTGAAAAAACAGCAACTGGAGAAATTGCTGCTGATAAGATTATTGCACGTTCAGAAGCAGATTACCCCGTAGTTGACAAAACGGAAGTAGATTATACAGATGTTGCACCAAACCAGATTGCGTCTATTTCTGCATCCTTGATTCCTTTCTTGGAGCACGATGATGCAAACCGTGCCTTGATGGGATCAAACATGATGCGTCAGGCAGTACCACTATTGCGTCCGCAGGCTCCTATTGTTGGAACTGGATTGGAACGTCAGGTGGCTACAGATTCTCGTGTACTTATCAACGCCGAAGGTGCTGGTAAAGTAATATATGTAGATGCACAGCGTATTACAATTAAGTATGACATGAGTGAGGACGGAAGACTTGTTTCTTTTGATTCTGACGAAAAAACATACGAACTTGTTAAGTTTAGAAAAACCAACCAAGGGACTTGCATCAACTTGAAGCCGATTGTTTCTATTGGAGACCGTGTGGAAAAAGGACAAGTACTTTGCCAGGGTTATGCTACTGAAAATGGCGAGTTAGCGCTTGGCCGTAACATGAAAGTAGCCTTTATGCCTTGGAAAGGATACAACTTTGAGGATGCGATTGTTATTTCTGAAAAAGTGGTTCGCAACGACGTCTTTACTTCTATTCACATTGATGAATACTCGTTAGAAGTTCGCGACACCAAACTTGGTAAAGAGGAATTGACAAACGACATTCCAAACGTTTCTGAAGAAGCCACTAGTGATTTGGATGAGAACGGAATGATTCGCGTAGGTGCAGAAGTAGGTGCTGGCGATATCCTTATCGGGAAGATTACGCCTAAGGGTGAATCAGATCCTACACCAGAAGAAAAACTGCTTCGCGCCATATTTGGCGATAAAGCAGGTGATGTAAAAGATGCTTCTTTGAAAGCTTCTCCATCGCTTAACGGTGTTGTTATTGATAAAAAACTATTTACAAGAATTTTAAAGGACAAGCGCAAGCGTTCACAAGACAAAGAGGCTATCATCGAATTAGAAGATAACTATGACTTGAAGTTTGAAAAGCTGAAGTCTGTCTTGGTTGAGAAATTGTTCTCCATTTTGAGTGGTAAAACATGTCAAGGTGTGATGAATGATCTTGGTGAAGAAGTCATGCCGAAGGGTAAGAAGTTTACCTTGAAAATGCTTAACTCAGTAGACGATTATGCTCACCTTGTCAATTCAGATTGGACTGTGGACAAGCGTGTTAACAGTCTTGTAAATGACCTGATGCACAACTACAAAATCAAAGAAAATGATTTACAGGGTGCATTACGTAGAAATAAGTTTACGATATCTGTTGGAGACGAACTTCCTGCTGGAATCTTAAAACTTGCTAAGGTTTACATCGCTAAGAAACGTAAGCTGAAAGTAGGAGATAAGATGGCGGGACGTCACGGTAACAAAGGTATCGTAGCGCGTATAGTACGTCAAGAAGATATGCCATTCCTAGAAGATGGAACACCAGTTGATATTGTATTAAATCCACTTGGTGTACCGTCGCGAATGAACATCGGACAGATTTACGAAACGGTTCTTGGATGGGCAGGTCAAAAAATGGGCAAAACATTTGCTACACCTATTTTTGACGGAGCTACCAACGAGCAAATTGATGAATTAACAAAAGAAGCAGGCGTTCCACAATTTGGTCATACCTATTTGTATGATGGTGGAACAGGAGAGCGCTTTGACCAACCGGCAACCGTAGGTGTCATTTATATGTTGAAACTCGGTCACATGGTTGACGATAAGATGCACTCGCGTTCTATTGGACCATACTCACTTATTACCCAGCAACCGCTTGGTGGTAAGGCGCAGTTTGGTGGACAACGATTTGGAGAAATGGAAGTTTGGGCTCTTGAGGCTTATGGCGCATCCAGCACACTTCAAGAGATCTTGACAGTTAAGTCTGATGACGTGATTGGTCGAGCGAAAACATACGAGTCAATTGTTAAAGGTGAAGCCATGCCTAAGCCTGGTCTTCCAGAATCCTTTAACGTATTGATGCACGAACTTAAAGGCCTTGGTCTTGATATTCGATTAGAAGAATAATAAAAAATTGATATGGCACGTATAAACGAAGTACAACAACAAAAAGATTTCAGTAAAATCTCCATTGGGCTTTCATCGCCCGAAACCATTTTGGCTGCCTCTAGAGGTGAAGTTTTAAAGCCAGAAACCATTAACTATCGTACACATAAACCTGAACGTGATGGGCTGTTTTGTGAGCGTATCTTTGGTCCTATTAAGGATTTTGAGTGTGCTTGTGGAAAGTATAAGCGTATTCGGTACAAGGGTATTGTATGTGACCGTTGTGGTGTTGAGGTTACTGAGAAAAAAGTACGACGTGACCGTGTAGGTCACATCAGCTTGGTGGTTCCAGTTGCACACATCTGGTATTTCCGTTCGCTTCCTAACAAAATTGGATACTTACTTGGTCTTCCGTCTAAAAAATTAGACATGATAATTTACTACGAACGCTACGTAGTAATTCAACCAGGTATTGCTACCAACGAAGAAGGTGAGCCCGTTCAGAAAATGGATTTCCTTACCGAGGAAGAGTATCTGAACATCATGGAAAAGCTTCCACAAGAAAACCAGTACTTAGAGGACAGCGATCCAAATAAGTTTATTGCTAAAATGGGAGCTGAGTGTTTGATCGACATACTTAATCGTATTGACCTAGATGAGCTTTCGTACCAGTTGCGCGACAAAGCAAACAACGAAACTTCTAAACAACGTAAAACTGAAGCGCTTAAGCGTTTACAGGTTGTTGAAGCCCTTCGTGATGCAAATAAAAACCGCGAGAATCGCCCAGAGTGGATGATCATGAAAGTAGTTCCGGTAATTCCACCAGAATTGCGCCCATTGGTGCCGCTAGATGGTGGTCGTTTTGCCACGTCTGACTTAAATGATTTATACCGTCGTGTGATTATCCGTAATAACCGTTTGAAGCGTTTATTGGAAATCAAAGCACCAGAAGTAATTCTACGTAACGAAAAACGAATGCTACAAGAATCTGTAGACTCGTTATTTGACAACACACGTAAGTCTTCTGCTGTTAAGACTGATGCAAACCGTCCATTGAAATCACTTTCAGATTCTTTGAAAGGTAAGCAAGGTCGTTTCCGTCAAAACTTACTTGGAAAACGTGTTGATTATTCTGCACGTTCGGTAATTGTTGTTGGACCAGAACTTAAATTGTTCGAGTGTGGATTGCCTAAAAACATGGCAGCCGAACTCTACAAGCCGTTTATCATCCGCAAGCTTATTGAAAGAGGAATTGTAAAAACGGTTAAGTCAGCCAAGAAAATTATAGACAAGCGCGAGCCTGTGGTTTGGGATATTTTAGAGAATGTGCTTAAAGGACATCCTGTACTATTGAACCGGGCCCCTACGCTTCACCGTTTGGGTATCCAGGCATTCCAGCCTAAGTTGATTGAAGGAAAAGCAATTCAACTTCACCCACTTGCTTGTACGGCGTTCAACGCCGATTTTGATGGTGATCAAATGGCAGTACACTTACCACTAGGCCCAGAGGCTATTTTGGAAGCACAATTGCTTATGTTGGCATCGCACAACATCCTTAACCCTGCAAATGGATCTCCGATTACGGTTCCATCGCAGGATATGGTACTTGGGTTATACTACATGACTAAAGCAAGAAAATCGACCAAAGACAACAAGGTTTTAGGTGAAGGTTTGACATTTTACAGTGCAGATGAGGTAAACATTGCTTTCAACGAAGGCAAAGTAGAACTTAATGCAATGGTTAAAATTCGCGCCAAAGACTTTAACGACAAAGGCGAGCTTGTATATCAAATCATTGATACAACTGTTGGACGTATTTTATTTAACCAGCATGTTCCTGAAAAAGCAGGTTACATCAATCAAGTATTGACCAAAAAATCACTTCGTGGTATTATTGGTGGTATTTTGAAAGTAACTAGCGTTCCAGAAACTGCTGATTTCTTGGATAAGATTAAAGATATGGGCTTCTCTTTTGCATTCAAAGGCGGATTGTCCTTTAGTCTTGGTGATATTATCATACCAAAGGAAAAGACAGAACTTATTGACCAAGCCAACGACCAAGTAGATGGTATTATCGCCAACTACAACATGGGGCTTATTACCAATAACGAACGTTATAACCAGGTAATTGATATTTGGACTTCTACCAATGCTACGCTTACTGAACTTGCTATGAAGCGAATTAGCGAAGACCAACAAGGGTTTAACTCTGTATATATGATGTTGGATTCTGGTGCTCGTGGTTCTAAAGAGCAAATTCGCCAGTTGACCGGTATGCGTGGTTTGATGGCTAAGCCTAAAAAATCAAATGCTGGTGGTGGTGAGATTATTGAAAACCCGATTCTTTCTAACTTTAAAGAGGGATTGTCGATTTTAGAATACTTTATCTCAACTCACGGTGCTCGTAAGGGACTTGCAGATACGGCTTTAAAAACGGCCGATGCAGGTTACCTAACCCGTCGTTTGCACGATGTTGCACAAGACGTTATCGTAAACACTGTAGATTGTGGTACACTTCGTGGGCTATCTGTCTCAGCGCTTAAGAAAAACGAGGAAATTGTTGAATCTATCGGAGATCGTATTGTTGGACGTGTTTCTTTACAAGACGTAATTCACCCATTAACTGGTGATGTATTGGTTGCTGCAGGTGAGCGAATTGAAGACGAGCATGCTAAAGCCATTGAAGATTCTCCACTAGAAAGTGTAGAAGTGCGTTCGCCACTGACATGTGAAGCTAAAAAAGGTATTTGTGCCAAATGTTATGGACGTAACCTAGCTACTGGAAAAATGGTACAGCAAGGTGAGTCTGTTGGTGTTATTGCTGCTCAATCTATTGGGGAGCCTGGTACACAGCTTACACTACGTACTTTCCACGTTGGAGGTATTGCAGGAAACATATCTGAGGAAAACAAATTAGTAGCTCGTTTTGATGGGGTTGCTGAAATTGAGGAACTCAAGACAGTTGACGGAAAAGACAACGACGGTAATGCTGTTAAGATTGTTATTTCCCGTACCTCGGAAATCAAATTGGTAGATAAGAACACAGGAATCGTGTTGAGTACCAACATCATCCCTTACGGTTCATTTATCTTCGTCAAAGACGGACAAAAAATTAAGACCGACGATGTAATCTGTCAATGGGATCCGTACAACGGGGTTATCATCTCTGAGTTCTCTGGTGTTATCGGATACGAAAACATTGAGCAAGGGGTTACTTTCCAAGTTGAGATTGATGAACAAACTGGCTTCCAAGAAAAGGTAATTTCTGAATCTAGAAACAAAAAAGTCATCCCTACCTTATTGATTAAGGATAGTAAAGGCAACACTTTACAGTCTTACAACCTTCCGGTTGGTGCCCACATCATGGTTGATGATGGCGAAAAGATTGAAAACGGAAAAATTCTTGTGAAGATTCCACGTAAGTCTGCAAAATCAGGAGATATTACAGGTGGTCTGCCACGAGTTACTGAGCTTTTCGAAGCACGTAACCCGTCAAACCCAGCTGTTGTTTCTGAAATTGATGGTGTCGTTACGTTTGGTAAAATCAAACGTGGTAACCGAGAAATCATTGTAGAATCTAGAACAGGTAGTATCAAGAAGTACCTTGTGAAGCTTTCTAATCAGATTCTGGTTCAGGAAAATGACTTTGTAAAAGCGGGTATGCCGTTGTCAGATGGTGCTATTACACCAAACGATATCTTGTCTATTAAAGGTCCATCTGCTGTACAGCAGTACTTGGTAAACGAAGTACAAGAAGTATATCGTTTACAAGGGGTGAAAATCAACGACAAGCACTTTGAAGTAGTTGTTCGTCAGATGATGCGTAAAGTGCGTGTTGAAGACTCTGGTGATACGACCTTCTTAGAAAATCAGTTGGTACACAAATCAGATTTTATGACTGAAAACGATGCCTTATTTGGTCAGAAAGTAGTACTTGAAGTGGGTGATTCTGAAAACCTCAAAGCAGGTCAAATTATCACAGCACGTCAACTACGTGACGAGAATTCATTGCTCAAACGTGATGATAAAAACCTCGTGGAAGCGCGTGATGCCGTAAATGCTACAGCAACACCAATCCTACAGGGTATCACAAGAGCATCGCTGCAGACCAAGTCGTTTATTTCGGCTGCATCATTCCAAGAGACAACCAAAGTATTGAACGAAGCTGCAGTTGCAGGTAAGGTAGATACCTTGGAAGGCTTGAAAGAAAATGTAATTGTAGGACATAAGATTCCAGCAGGTACGGGTAACCGTGCTTATAACGATATCATCGTTGGGTATACCGACGAATACGAAGCGCTAATAGCAGAAAAATCGTTAAGTGCTGATATCTAATGAGCGACAAGACAAAAAAAGACGGTAGTATCAATATTGAACTTGATCCAGAAATGGCACAAGGGACTTATTCAAACCTGGCGATTATCAATCATTCCGCCTCCGAGTTTGTTGTAGATTTTATCAATATCATGCCAGGTGCACCAAAAGCAAAAGTACGTTCGCGTATTATTTTGACACCACAGCATGCCAAGCGCTTTTTAAAAGCACTAGGTGAAAACGTCCAACGCTTTGAAGGCGCACATGGCGAAATTAAAGACTATGAGCAACCGCCCATACCGCTTAATTTTGGCCCAACCGGCGAAGCTTAAACAACTAAAAACCCTCCAATTGGAGGGTTTTTTTATTATAATACGGCTGCTTATTAGCCTTGGCTTATGTAGGCAGAATACATCCAAACAAGCTTTTCTTGTTCTCTGATATAATCACTCATTTGTGCATTGGTGCCTTCGTCATCGATTTCACCAGATAACTGAAGGATATGTCGCTCTTTGTTGAGTAAAATGGCAAAGCCGTCAAGGATTTCATGTATGGCTTTAATGCCGTTACTTACATCATTGCTTTCAGTAATCTTTGCACCTCTTAGGTAGTTTGAGTATTTGTGTTCTGGCGCCTGGCCAAGTGTTAGTATGCGCTCTGCTATTTCATCTATTTTAATGAAAAAGTCGTTGTACAGCTCTTCGAATTTTAGGTGAAGTTCAAAGAATTTATCCCCTTGAATATTCCAATGATATCCTCTTATGTTTTGATATATAATAGCGTAATTGGCAAGCAAGTCATTTAGGGCATGGGCAAGCTATTTGCTTTTTTGTACATCAAGCCCAATATTGTTTTGGTATTTCATAAGTGCATAATTTTAGGTTAATATTGATCCAAAAATGATGCTAAAAAACAAGACAATGTGGCTTATTGCGAAGTGCTGTGTTTAGTAGAACAGACTTGGGGTTTGTTTAACGTAAAGCTACCAAAAATAACTAAAACTCTGAAGTAGCGTGGAAAATTACGCCAGGATATTTGCTTTGTGTCATTTGTAGTGAAAAGGCCGAGTCTGCCAAATACACCAACTGTCCTTGTTTGTCCTTGGCTAAAAATTTGGATTTAGTTTGCTTAAATCCAGCAAAGTCGGCTTCACCACCTTCTTTTACTTCTACCCAACAAGCCTTGTGCACGTTGAGGTTTTCGTACGTACAACTGGCACCATACTCGTGTTCTAGTCGGTATTGAATTACGTCAAACTGCAGCGCACCCACTGTGCCTACAACCTTTCGGCCATTGAGCTCTAGGGTAAACAATTGGGCAACACCCTCGTCCATCAGCTGGTCAATGCCTTTGTTTAGCTGCTTGGCTTTCATGGGATCCGCGTTGTTGATATACCTAAAGTGCTCTGGTGAAAAACTTGGAATTCCCCTAAAGTGAATCTGCTCACCAGAAGTAAGGGTATCTCCAATCTTAAAATTACCCGTGTCGTGAAGCCCCACAATATCACCAGGGTAAGAGATGTCTACGATTTCTTTTTTGTCGGCAAAAAATGCGTTGGGACTGCTGAATTTCAATTTTTTGTTATGACGTACATGCAAATAGGGAACGTTGCGTGCAAAGGTTCCTGAGACAATTTTGATAAAGGCCAAGCGGTCGCGGTGTTTCGGATCCATGTTGGCGTGAATCTTGAACACAAATCCTGAAAAAGCATTTTCGTCAGGGGCAATGGTACGCTCCTCGCTGTCTTTCGCTAGGGGAGGAGGGGCGATGTCAACAAAGCAGTCTAGTAACTCTTGTACGCCAAAGTTGTTCAATGCCGATCCAAAAAATACGGGGTGTTGTTCTCCGTTTAAGTACGCCTCACGATCAAAGTTAGGGTATACCTCTCTGACCAATTCCAATTCTTCCGCTAGGGTTTCTTTGGCGCTTGAACCAATAGCTTTTTCCAGTGCAGGGTCATCTATGTTTTCTATAAGATTACTCTGACTGATGGTGGTTTTTTGTTCCCCTTCAAAAAGGCGAATGTTCTCGTTCCACAGGTTGTAAATCCCTTGAAAATCATAGCCCATTCCAATAGGAAAGCTCAAGGGTACTGTTTTTAAACCTAGCTTTTGTTCTACCTCGTCTAGCAAGTCAAAGGCATCTTTTCCTTCACGATCTAATTTGTTGATGAATACAATGATGGGAATGTTCCGCATGCGGCAAACCTCTACCAGCTTTTCGGTTTGTGCCTCAACACCCTTAGCAACATCGATTACGACAATCACGCTATCCACAGCGGTAAGGGTACGGTAGGTGTCCTCGGCAAAGTCTTTATGACCGGGTGTATCGAGGATATTGATTTTTTTGTCTTTGTATAGAAATGCCAAAACGGACGTAGCTACCGAAATACCCCGTTGGCGTTCAATTTCCATAAAGTCACTGGTAGCCGCTTTTTTTATCTTGTTGGATTTGACGGCACCTGCTTCTTGAATGGCACCTCCAAATAGCAGTAACTTTTCTGTAAGCGTGGTTTTTCCTGCATCGGGGTGGGAAATAATCCCAAAGGTGCGCCGGCGCGCGATTTCTTCCAAAAAACTCATGTGCGCAAATGTATTACTTTATTTGCCAATCACGTAGCTTCAACAAAGATGTTAGTTGTAATGTTTAATGCTAAAACAGACTTCTATTCTTTTACAAATCGCAACGATCGACTTCCGGTTGCGTCTGATACTTTAGTAAAATAAATCCCAGAAGTGTAGTTGCCTAAGTCAATGGATACTTCGCTGCTTCCTATTCCTTCTGCCGCACTTGCTTCGTGTACCAATGCTCCTGTGATATTGTAAACAGCAACAGCTTCAATGGTGTGCTGCCCCGAAATAGTGATAAAACCCGACGTGGGGTTTGGATACAATTGGAAAGCACTTTGTTCAATAGTGTCTATCCCAAGATTTTGCTTATAGCAATCTGAAAAATCGGCTTTTGTTAAGCTGTATACTGGTGTAGTGGCTTTGTCATAGGTAATTTTTGTTGTAATTGGCGAATGAGCAGATGTAGAGCTAATATTTTTTGGTCCTCTAGATGTATAAGCATCCATGAGTTTTTGAGCGTCATTGACGTGGCCAAGTCCAGAAGCGTGACCCGTTTCATGACGTGCTATGGTGTTTAGGTCATACTCAGTAGCAGAGGTAGTGCTGCTGTCATAGCTCCAAGATAAAGTTTCATCAAAGACATAGTCCATTTCATAAATAAACCAGTACATGTCATATGTCCAAGTGTTTGCGTCAAACACGTAACCTGTCGCAAGCCTTTTGGTTACTTTTGCTACTTTACTACCGCCTGGTGTACCAAAGTGAATGGAATTGATGTTGTCCACAACATCTTTTGCAGTTGTGGTTTGCGTACTGATTTTAAGATTAGCTCCCCCATTACACACCATATCATTAAAGGCGCTTTCAAAGGCTGTCTTGGCAGCTGCAAAGTTGGTATGATACTTAAATAAATATGACCCATTGCCGTCAAAATTACTTTCTGTACTTGTGGCGTTGTGATCACTTCCCACATGGTGCATGCGGTACTCCACTTTTTTGCCGTTTTGGACATTGGTTGTGCTTTGTGGGTCAGCATATTGAAGAGATCCAATTGCATAAGGAATGATGAGCCCCGAGATTTGGCTTTTAGTTCCTGTGCTTGTTTCTACTTCTATATCCCCTGAGCCTGCTTTGCCAGGTACCTCTACTTGGATTTTAGTATCTGTCCAACTTGTAATTTGGGTTTCCAACGCATCTATGGTTGTTGAGCCTGCGGTGTCAGCGTTTTTAAAGCGGACAATTCCTTTGGTAGTGCCAAAACCGCTACCGTTAATCGTTAAAACAGACTTGTCCCCAGCCCCGATAGTTGTTGGGCTTATGGAACTAATGCTTGCAGCAACAACATTGGCAGTTTGAAGAAAAGGTGTTTTCTTTTTTTTTGATTCAAAGTAATCTACCGCTTTGAGTTGTCTTGGTTGCTTGTTGGTTAGTGAGGTAATTTTTTGTTCCAAGTCTGCTGGTGAAGCCACTTGCGTAAAGGGATTGTAAATCTTTTTTTCTTGGGTGTTGTAGCGAAAAAGCCCTTGGCTCGTCCCCGTAACTTGATATAAAGGGAGGCTGCTTTTGTATCCGGCTAGATTCAAATCAAATTTTTCAAGTATAAAAATCCCTTTTTCTGATTTGTTTAGCTCCAAACTGGGGTAATCTACTTGCGCATCAAGCCCTACAATGCCCCCAGAAGTCACGATGTTTATTTGAGCTGTTGATGCTCCCTTATATAGTTTACTTAAATCTATGGTGTGTACGGTATAAATGTTGTGTTTGTTGCTGTCCCAATAGGATTTCTTTGCAATCACTTCTCCTTCGGCAATTACTTCGGCACTATTAACCTGATCGGATAGTGGAATTTCTTTTAGTAAATGTACTTGGGAGTAAGATATAAAGGATAACAATAAGAGGCTTAAAAAGTATAGTTTATGCATTTCAGTAAGATTAGGTTTTGTAAAATTACAAAAAAATATTTCGATAAACCATGCAACAAATCGTATGCCCCTTTTTCGTACTTTTATTATTTATATGGAAGAACAGGTTATTTTAGTAGACACCAATGATCAGCCCCTTGGGTTGATGCCCAAAATGGAGGCCCACGAAAAAGGGGTGCTGCATCGTGCTTTCTCTGTTTTTGTGCTAAACGACAAAGGCGAATTAATGCTCCAGCAACGTGCCCTTCACAAATACCACTCACCTGGTTTGTGGACCAATACCTGTTGTAGTCACCAGCGTGACGGAGAAACCAATATTGGTGCCGGCAAACGCCGCCTGCAAGAAGAAATGGGATTTGTTACTGAACTGCGTGAGGTAACCTCGTTTATTTACAAGGCTCCCTTTGATAACGGCCTCACCGAACACGAGCTAGACCATATCATGATTGGAAACTTCAACAACACGCCTAACATTAACCCAGAAGAAGTAGCCAGCTGGAAATGGATGCCTGTCGAGGCAGTCCGTGATGATATTCAAAAACACCCCGAAAACTATACCGTTTGGTTTATTATTATCTTTGAACAGTTCTACGAACAAATAAAATTGCGATGAATAAAGTAACCGTGAGCCGCAAGGCACACTTTAATGCCGCCCACCGCCTCTACAGAAAGGACTGGAGTGATGCCAAAAACGAAGAGATTTTTGACAAGTGCAACAACCCATATTATCATGGGCACAATTACGAACTTATTGTTTCTGTAACAGGTCAGATTGATTCAGAAACAGGCTATGTCATGGACATGAAAGTTTTAAAAGATTTAATCAAAGCGCATATTGAAGACGCCTTTGACCATAAAAACCTAAACGAACAAGTACCTGAGTTCGCAACACTCATCCCTACAGCCGAAAACATGGCCGTAGTGATTTGGGATAAGTTGCGACCGCATATTACAGCTGCACACGATTTGTCTGTAACCCTATATGAAACTCCAAGAAACTTTGTGCAATTTTCTGGACCTAACTAAAACCTAAATGCTATGGCAAATATACGCGACCTTAAAAAAGACATCAATTACGTACTTGGAGAAATCATCGAAATGGCTATGGATTGGGAAAAAGCCAATCCAGATGGAGATAAATCAAAGACTGCTGCCATAATTGATGAAGCCATTACGGCTTTTGATTCCTTTAGTTCTCGTATATATGATAAGGGAATTGATAATAAGCGAATGCATTATCGTGCAATCGTTACTGATTTGGAAGAAAAAGGCAACGAACTTATCGCCAAACTCAATGCGCTTTAAGTACCTTCCTAAAGGTTAAATTAATGCGTGGCGCTACTGCTTTCGCCGTTTTTGCAATTTGATGTTTCCAGAAATGTTGAGTGGCACCCTCCATCAATAACAAACTTCCATGCGTTAGTTCTAGTTTTAGTTTTTGAGATGTGTCTGTGTTGTGCTTTAGATGAAAAAATCTAGAGGCACCAAGACTGACCGAGGCAATTACCGGATTTACACCCAATTCTTTTTCGTTATCTGCATGCCAGCCGTTGCTGTCTTGGCCATCTCGATATAGATTTAATAATACCGTGGTGAATGTTTCATCTGTGTAGGCTTCTAGCTTTTGCTCAATATCCAACAAGGATTTACTCATGGGGTTGGGTTGCATTACAATGCCAGAGTAGCCATAAGGGTCAGTGGTATGACCGTGCAGCGATGTCATACGGGGCTGTGGGTAAGTCTTTCCAAATACGGTTATTGGATCATTGCGCCAAGGCGTTTCGTTTGTCAACAGTACAAAAAGTATGTCAGCCTCTTGTGTGCTAAGAAAATTGGGATAATATTTTATGGTAGCATCTGGAAGTTCAGGCACAAAGGCGTCAAATAGCTCAAGCATTGTTTTTGCGTTTGTGGTTCCTTTTTTTGATGGTTTCCTTTCTGTAATGCCAAAACAACGTATTGACAAACCCCAGAATAAGCGATACGCCAATGATGATGTAGCCCATGGTGAAAAGCTTTCCTAAAGTGGTTTTTGGAGAAAAATCGCCATAGCCTATGGTGGTGAGGGTGATGACAGAAAAATAGAGCGAATCCAACCACGACCAATCTTCAAGGAAACGATAAGCAACTGTGCCTATAGCAAGAAAGAAATTAGTAGCAAAGAGCAAACTGCGGTAGGCCGGGTCGCGCCAGAATGAAATGAGTGTACGCCAGAAAAAGAGCATGGTAGGTTATTTTTAGTGAAAATAAAAAAAAATCCCTCAACTTATAAAAGTGAGGGATTTTAATTCAGTGCCCTTCGGCTTTGCTCAGGGTACTAAGTTTATCGAGGTCACTGCGTTTATCGAAGTGCCCGAAGATGTTACTTTATCATGTCAAAGCTTCGTTGGATAAAGGCAGTAAGCTCTTCTCCTTTAAGCAAGGACTGTGACAAACGTGCCAAATCCAGCGATTGTTTTATCAATCGTTCTTGCTTCTTTTTGGTTTTGGTTTCCAAAATCTGACTTACCAATGGGTGGTTTACATTAACCACCAACTGATACATGTCGGGGAATCCGCCGGCAAACATACCGCCACCGCCGCCCGTTTGTTGCATCTCTTTCATACGACGCATAAACTCGGGTTGGGTAATCATAAAAGGTGCTGCTTCGCTGTCCATAGCCTCTAATTGAACCGTGTATTGCTCTTTAGGCACCACGTTTTCAATCATGGGCTTTAGCGCTTCTTTCTGCTCATCAGATAGCTTTGATAATTGCGGCTCGTCTTTGACAATAAGCTTGTCTATGTGGTCGCTGTCGACACGAACAAATCCAAGTTTGTCATCTTCTTGCTCTAGTTTTTGCAATAGATGCCCAACGATGGGTGAGTCTAGCAATAGCACCGTGTAGCCTTTGGCTTTTGCCGCTTCAATGTATTGGTGTTGTTCGTCAGTATTGGCAGCATAGAGTTGAATTAGCTTGCCGTCCTTATCGGTCTGTGCATCTTTTGTTTGCTCTTTTAATTCGTCGAGCGTTAAATAAGTGCCTGTTGTGGTTGGGAAAAGATTGAAGCTTTTTGCCTTATCAAAGAACTTGTCCTCTGAAAGCATCCCGTATTCAATAACAACTTTGATGTCGTTCCACTTTTTCTCTAGATTTTCTCTGTCATTCTTAAATATGGACTGTAGTTTATCAGCCACTTTTTTAGTGATGTAGTTGCTGATTTTCTTTACTGCGCCATCAGCTTGCAAGTAGCTCCTAGAAACGTTGAGCGGAATGTCTGGTGAATCAATGACACCTCGCAACATGGTTAAGAACTCGGGTACAATTCCCTCGACGTTATCCGTAACAAACACCTGATTTTGATATAACTGTATACGATCTTTTTGTACGTTGAGATCGTTGTTTAATTTCGGAAAATAGAGGATGCCCGTCAGGTTAAATGGGTAGTCTACATTAAGGTGAATGTGAAACAAAGGTTCCTCAAACTGCATGGGATATAATTCCCGGTAAAAAGACGTGTAATCTTCGTCTTTTAAATCGCTTGGTTTTTTGGTCCAAGCAGGATTAGGGTTATTTATAATATTATCAACCGTTTCCTTTATTTCTTTTTTGTCATCGCCCTCACCTTCCTCGTGTGTTTCTTCCTTGGTTCCAAACTTAATTGGAATGGGCATAAACTTGTTGTATTTGGTCAGTAGGGCTGTAATACGCGCTTCTTCCAAAAATTCATCGGAGTCTTTATCTATATGCAAAATGATTTCAGTCCCTCGTGCTGTTTTGTCATGTTCCACCAATGTGTATTCTGGCGATCCGTCACAACTCCAATGGGCCGCTGGGGCATCCGTGTATGATTTGGTAATAATTTCAACCTTTTCTGCTACCATAAAAGCAGAATAAAACCCAAGGCCAAAATGACCTATAATACCACTGTCTTTAGCGCTGTCTTTATATTGATTGATGAATTCCTCAGCACCTGAAAAAGCAACTTCGTTTATGTACTTATTAACCTCGTCAGCTGTCATGCCCAACCCTTGGTCAATAACATGTAGGGTTCTGTTCTCCTTATCTACTTTAATCTCAATTTTTGGATTTCCATATGCCACTTTGGCTTCGCCAATATTGGTGAGATGCTTTAGTTTAAGTGTAGCGTCTGTGGCATTTGATATCAGTTCTCGCAAGAAGATTTCGTGATCGCTATAAAGGAATTTCTTTATTAATGGGAAAATGTTTTCTACTGCAACATTTATTTTACCTGATGACATATGTTTTATTTTTTAAAGTGTAACCAAAAAAAGTACCAAAATGAAAAGAGTGACAGTATGGCATAATATTTTTTGTTTAATTATTTTGTTTTTTTGTTAAACGTTTTTATATTTGTGGAGTAATCAATAAACAAAACATTGTTTTGGAGAAAATTGCTATGAAACTCTAATGATTACACACATTCCTTATTATTGGTTTGTTTAATTTTGGTTAAGTTGTTCGAAGGTGCATCGTGGTTGTTGCACCTTCTTTTTTTTATACCACCATTATTTCGTTAATTGCTATTAAATTTAACCAAAAATGTATCAATCACGTATAGTAGGCCTGGGACATTACGTTCCAGAAAACATAGTCACCAATGACGATTTGTCCAAACTTATGGATACAGATGACGCTTGGATTACCGAGCGCACTGGTATAAAAGAACGTCGTCTTATTAAAAAAGATTCTGGTGAAGGCACTGCCTCTATGGGTGTCAAGGCCGCTGAAATGGCACTTGAAAGAGCAGGCGTTTCCAAAGATGACATTGATCTTGTGATTTTTGCCACCCTTAGCCCTGATTTATATTTTCCTGGTTCTGGCGTGCTATTGCAAGACCTCATGGGTATGGGAACTTGCCCTGCACTAGACATTAGAAACCAATGTTCCGGTTTTATTTACGGACTTTCTGTTGCCGATCAGTTTATCAAAACAGGTATGTACAAGAATGTATTACTCATCGGATCAGAATACCATTCTGGTGGTATGGATTTTACCACACGAGGTCGTACCGTTTCTGTCATTTTTGGTGACGGTGCTGGAGCTGCCGTACTTACGCGTGAGGAAGACACCACCAAAGGGATTCAATCAACGCATTTGTATTCTGAGGGAAAATATGCAGAGGAATTGGCCATTATTGGTCCAAGTACGAAACGATGGATCCCTGAAATTGTAGCCAACTACGATGAAGATGATATGCGCTATCATCCCTATATGAACGGGCAACTGGTATTTAAAAATGCAGTGGTTCGCTTTAGTCAAGTAATTCAAGAGGCATTACAGAAAAACGGTAAAGACACAGCAGACATAGATTTGTTTATCCCGCATCAAGCAAATTTGCGCATTGCACAATTTGTACAAAAGAAGTTTGGCTTGCGTGACGATCAAGTCTACAACAACATTATGCGCTATGGCAATACCACCGCCGCATCTATTCCAATAGCCATGTCAGAAGCATGGGCAGAGGGTAAAATAAACC
>QXZR01000010.1 GCA_009886265.1 Flavobacteriaceae bacterium | reverse complement strand
GCTACATCGGCCTCTGCTCTTGTTTAAGAACGGTTGCAAATGTAACAATTAATTTAGTTGGCTTCAAAAAAATTAAACGCCATTTTGATAAGAACGTAATTGCTTTTCTTTATAACGAATAAGTAAGCGTTCAACAGCCTTAGAAGCCGCATCGATAGCCTCTTCAAAAGTGTTGCTTTCCTTCTTAACCATCAAGGTATCTCCCGGTATTTTGACTTTTATCTCAACTTGTTTACCATGCGAATGCGCAGACTTCTCCAGCTTCATATACAAGTCGGTGGATAAAATTTTTCCGTAGTAGTGTTCATATTTATCGATTCGCTTGGATATAAAACGTTTGAGTTTGGACTTAATTGAAAAGTTAACGGCTTGAATTGTGAGTTGCATATAAAAGATTTTAAATGTTAAATAAGGCGTACTTGGGCGATACTACTTACTTTTTAGCTCTTGGGTGTGCAGCGCGGTAGGCGTCTTGTACTTTGGGGAGCTGAACTTTCGTATATTCTTGTGTCGCAGCCAAGCTTTCATGGCCAAGTATTTCCTTAACCACGTTAATGTCTGCACCTGCGTCTAACATATGCGTTGCAAAACTATGTCGCAGCACATGTGGAGAGGTGCTTATCTTATTAGATACACTCCTAAAGTACGTTTTTATCAAACGATATACAAATGCTGGATAGGTTTTATTGCCCTTATTGGTGACCAACAAGAAGGAATGTACAGACGTACCTGGCCAGTTCTTACGCTGCGTCACATAATGCTTAAGAGTGGTAGCAAGCGCTGGTATTATGGGAACAAGGCGTTCTTTGTTGCGTTTGCCTAAAACGCGCATTTGACCCTGTGCCCAATCAATATCTGAAGTTTTCAATCCAATGAGTTCGGCCTGACGAATACCTGTTCCATACAAAAGCTCAATGGCTGTTGCGTCCCGTAAGCCTGCGAAATCAGAACGGTCAATTTGCTCAAGTACCGTATTGAGTTCTGCCACGCTAAAAGGAGTAATGAAAGCCTTCTTTGCCTTAACAGCCTTATGCTGGGCAAATGGATGCACCTCAATGATGCCTATTTTCTGAAAATAAGCATAAAGCGATTTGAGTGCTGAACACTTTCTGTTGATGCTACGCATGGTTAAACCACGCTTAGACAACACGATGATATAGTCACGTAGCATGGGATAGTGCACTTTCGAAAGATTGTGCAAGCTATAGGCATCGGAACAGTGCATAGCAAAACCTTCTATGTCTTTGCTGTAGGCACGAACCGTGTGTGCGGAATAGTTTTTCTCAGAAGCTAAATAGCGGAGAAAAGCGGCGACGTTGTCCATAAGGACAAGTTACAAAAAGATATTAAACGTCTTCTTGGTCGCGTAAGTGCTGGATATAAGCAGCTTTTTGAATTTCAGCGCGACGCGAAACTGAAGGTTTCGAGAATGTCTGGCGCTGACGGAGCTGACGCATGGTTCCTGTTTTATCAAACTTACGTTTGAAGCGCTTTAGTGCGCGATCGATATTTTCACCGTCTTTGATTGGAATTATTAGCATGAATCTACCCTCCTTTCTTTAGAATTAGGTGGCAAATATAATAGTATTTATACGAACCTACTACCCTATTTTAAAATTTGTTTTGCAATTACTACTTTTTGGATTTCAGAAGTGCCCTCACCAATGGTACAAAGCTTGGAATCACGAAGGTATTTTTCAACGGGGAAGTCTTTGGAATACCCATATCCACCAAAAACCTGTACCGCTTCATTTGCCACCCTTACGCAAGTTTCGGAAGCAAACAGCTTACACATGGCGCTTATTTTCGTCATGCGCCTGCCCATATTCTTTTCATAGCAGGCCTTGTGCATCAACAATTCAGAGGCCTCAATGTCTGTGGCCATCTGCGCCAACTTAAATGAAATACCTTGAAATGCATTGATGGGCTTTCCAAACTGTACACGCTCGGAAGAGTATTTCAAAGAAGCCTCATAAGCACCTCTTGCAATTCCCAAGGACAATGCTGCTATGGAAATTCTTCCGCCGTCTAATATTTTCATGGATTGAATGAATCCATCACCTACCGGGCCCAAACGGTTAGCGTCTGGAATACGACATTGATCAAAAACCAGCTCTGCAGTTTCCGATGCGCGCATTCCCAATTTATTTTCTTTTTTACCCGCATAAAAGCCTGGTGTACCTCGCTCAACTACAAAAGCGGTCATCCCGCGGCTATCGCCTTTTTCGCCTGTTCGTACAATAATTACAGCTATGTCTCCACTGCTGCCGTGGGTGATAAAATTTTTAGTGCCATTGATAATCCAGCCATCTCCGTCTTGAACGGCAGTAGAATTCATACCGCCAGCATCAGAACCCGTATTGTGCTCTGTCAAACCCCATGCACCTATCCACTCACCTGAAGCAAGCTTGGGCAACCAACGCTGTTTCTGCTCCTCGTCTCCAAACGACAGGATGTGATTGGTACACAAAGAATTGTGCGCCGCAATAGAAAGTCCAATGGAAGGGTCAACCTTAGAAATTTCTTCAATTATAGCCGTGTACTCAAAATATCCAAGCCCAGCACCGCCATAAGTTTCAGGCACAAGTATGCCCATAAAGCCCATGTCGCCAGCTTGATGCAAGAGTTCTTTAGGAAAAAATTGACGTTCGTCCCAGTCCATTACGTGCGGCGCAATGTACTGTTGGGCAAAATCACGTGCAGAAGCTGAAATCAGCTTGTGTGTTTCGCCTAACTCAAAAGAAGGGCCAGATTGTATTTCAGTATTCATAGCTAATTAAAAGACAAATATAAAGATAATCTTGCTTTTTTAATGGAGTCAATTTGCGCAATATCAGCCAAGTCCTGCCAAGAGGTTAGCGAATCTTGCTGCGTCCTCAGAGCCACAATGCTGCTGGCCAACGAAGCACTGATGTATGGCGACTGTGAAAGCTGTGCGATAGTCAGGTCGTTGATGTTTTGTTTTGCTACGAGTTGAACAGAATCCATTTTAAAATGCGTCCACAACTGTTCCTGAACCTCGGGTTTTAGACCCCACACATCGCCCAACTGATCTTTAATCAAAAATCCGCCTAACTGCTTGCGCAAGGCAATAATACGCTGGCCCAACACAGGCCCTATACCATAAACTTCTTGCAGTGTTTCGGCAGTGGCTCCATTAATTTCCTTTTTCACCCTTGTTGTAACGGTCTTTGTAGCTCTTTTAATTTCTGGAAATTTTAGATACGGACGTATGTGGTTTATCTCAACATCTGATAATCCTGCGACTTTTTTTATATCTTTTTCTGAAAGCAGATAAGATCCAGCAGCACGATAGGCACGAATGCGCTCCACAGCTGCCGTGGAAATACCAAGTTGATAGGCTTTGAAATCAGAAATATAATTGGGGTTAAACGGATAGATACTGTCCCTTACTTTGTCTGAAGCAATTTTTAAACCCTTCAAGGAGTCTATTAAGCGTTGTGTTTCTTTGTTTACAACCATGGCTTCGGAACTACTTAGGCTTGGCTTATACACCAACGAAATAACCACATGACTAACAAGGAATAAAAAAAGGGTCCACAGCACACCCCTACGCTGTGATTTATTTAGTTTGTAAAAAGGACTTGGGGGTTTCACATGCTACATCATGATTTGGTCCGTATGGCGGTAAGGTATTTGTTGAGCTCCTTTTTCACCACTGGGAATAAGAAGTAGAGTCCTATCATGTTGGGAAATACCATAGCAAATATCATGGCATCGGAAAAAGCCCAAATAGAGTCCATACTAGCTGCAGATCCAATTATGATAAAAATCAAAAACAACAACTTATAGGTCATGTCTGCACGCCTGCCCCTACCAAACAAAAACTTCCATGACTGAATTCCGTAATAAGACCATGAAATCATGGTTGATATGGCAAATAAGAAAACTGCAATGGTTAGGAACAAATCAGAATAAGGAATGTATTGCTCAAATGCTTTAGACGTAATTCCAGCACCCTCATAAAGGTCACCATCTATCAAAACCTTTCCGCTAACATCTTCGTAATTAACACCGTCAATCACAAGGCTGTAGCTACCGTCGGTTTGCTCAATGGCATTATCGTATTTCGATAAATCGCCATAGGCAAACTTGTTTTGACTGTTGAATGTGATGATAACCAAAGCGGTCATCGTACAGATCACTACCGTGTCAATAAATGGCTCCAACAAGGCTACCAAGCCTTCAGAAGCTGGATACTTGGTCTTTACCGCAGAATGCGCAATAGAAGCTGAACCTGCCCCAGCTTCGTTTGAAAATGCGGCACGTTTAAAACCTACCATCAAAACACCAATGATACCCCCAACACCAATGGCTTTAGGGTTGAATGCTTCAGAAACAATAAGGGAAATGGCATCATCTAAAAAGTTAAAGTTAACCGACAAAATATAAACACATGCT
The DNA here is from genome assembly GCA_009886265.1 of Flavobacteriaceae bacterium. Taxonomy (GTDB): domain Bacteria; phylum Bacteroidota; class Bacteroidia; order Flavobacteriales; family Flavobacteriaceae; genus UBA7446. Next base: position 10,529 of record QXZR01000010.1, on the reverse strand, counting down.
AATACGTATAAGACAGCCATAAAAGGCACAACACGTTCCGTAACAGACGCAATACGCTTAATCCCGCCAATGATAATAAGTCCTACAAGGATTGCCATCAATACTCCGATAACAGCCCCAGCACTTGTGCTTTCCAGCCCCATAAGCTGCTTTAAAACTACTGTTGCTTGGTTAGATTGTGCAGCATTACCTCCACCAAAAGAACCGCCAATACAACATATCGCAAAAATGACTGCTGTAATCTTACCTAATTTGGCAAAACCTTTTTCACTCAAGCCTTTCTTTAGGTAGTACATAGGGCCACCGTAGATTGTTCCATCAGGTCCAACATCACGGTATTTTACCCCAAGCGTACATTCCACAAATTTGGTAGACATTCCTATAAGTCCACAAACAATCATCCAAAAGGTAGCGCCAGGGCCACCCAGTGCTATGGCAAGCGCAACACCTGCTATATTTCCATTTCCTACAGTACCCGAAACAGCCGTTGCCAATGCTTGAAAATGACTTACTTCTCCGTCTTGACTTTCATCTTTTATGGTGTCAACAATATCACCATCAGCTACATTGACAGCAGGTTTTTCTACTGCTGAATGATGATCAATATCATCATACTTTCCACGAACAACATTAATGGCCAATAGGAATTTGCGTACATTGATAAACCCAAAATAAATGGTAAAGAACAATGCGCTTCCAACCAACAAATAAATTACAAAAGGATTGCCGCCAACTTGGAAGAAAACAACTTCTGAAAAAAAGTCAGAAACAGGTTTAAATGCTTCATTAATGCGCTCGTCTAGTCCCCTTTCAGTGGTTTGGGCGTTTAGCGGGAGACACAAAAGGGTCATGATCAAAGTAATAAAGTATTTCATAATTAGTTTGGATTATAAATCAAAAACTGATGAGCGTTTTGCAAATAAAAAATCTTTCATTCTAAGCCAGAAGGCAAAAACCAAATATAATGCAAAGCCAGCGCCCAGTGAAAAAAAACTCAGATATATAAAGAAAATGCGAACGTGTTTTGCTTTCATACCCAGGCGTTCTGCCAATCGGGAACATACCTCAAAGCCACGTTTTTCTAGAAAGTATCGCAAATCATACATAGAGCTCATGTGACAAAAGTAATCAAAGATTTAAGAGTTTGTGTCCAAATGTACATGACAAGCATCTACGCTGATTGCAATAGTTGGTTTTCAACTGAATACATGCCTGACTTTCTAAGGCATCTTCTATTGTACAGCCAAGCTCTTTGAACTTTAGGCTGTAATTATTTTTTTCAGGGGGCAGTTGACGCACCCAGTCCAATATTTGGTCTACACGCCTATCGCCTGTGTATTTGTAGTAATGAAACAAAAAAGGAAAAACGGTATTTAAAAGAAGTAACTGAATAAATGACTTGGTCAATTTGCGCTGCTGTTGCTGGGCAGACGTGTGAAATTGATAATGTGTTTCCCAAAAAGTGGTCGTCTTGGCTTGCATCAAAGCATACAATGCATCCAAGCTTTTTGCGGTCTGAATATGCGACAACAATCGGGGCTGTTTTGAAGTGAGCCATGCCAGTTGGGACAATCGGATAGTGGGGAAATTTGCAGGGCGCAAACGGAAAAACTTAGGGCTTTCGGGGATGGGCCTAAGTTGGTATTTGTACTGCAAATACAAATATGTTTTTTGCTGGCGCTTAAAATATGCATGGTCAACAGGTTTTTGCAAAAGGTTTGATTGTCCAAAAAATAGTGCTTCCAACTCTTCTGCATTTGAAGCAGAGTTAAGGACAGCTTTCCACGGGGTTGCAAGCGCCATATTAGCAAAGGCCAATCCATTTTGCTTTAACCCAAAACCTTTGGCCAAGGCAACAAAGAATACCGCCTCCCAATTGTTTTTTGTCAAAGACAACCAGTGCTGAAATAAGGCCGTTTTTTCCATAAGCCGTTCCACATAGAGTCGCTCCCAAAATTGGGTTTGGAGAAATTCGGGGACAGTGTGAATCTTATCTGCGCAGCTAATCCATTTTTTATCTTGGCTTATCCAACGTTCATACTTTTTGAGCATGCTATTAGGTATATATTCAGACAAACATAGGGTTGGCATGGGCTGTTGGCTAACATCAAAAACAGGTATGTCATTTTCCCAAACCACATGTAGAATAACGTTGTCGTAATTGGTATCTTCTTCATGTCGATGATTAAACCAATCAGAAGCGCGAATATTAAGCTCAACATTGCCTACCCAGAGCGTTTTGTTTAGTTGGATATGCGCATTAGAAAAATCCGGACCAGCATTGGAATTCTCTTGTCCAGGTTTAACCACAACAAGGTCATCACCGTCTGTCGTTTTCAACGACTTACGGCTAAAGTATTGTGTTTTCCATAAATAGGCGAGCAATTCTTCGCGCACCGTGTTTTGAGATTACTCCTCCAAATCGCCCTCCCAAGCAAGGACGCCGCCGTCAAGATTATATAAAGCACTAAAACCCATTTGACTCATAAGCTGACAAGCCTGTCCACTTCTTGCGCCAGAGCGACAATACACAAAATAGGATTTGGATTTATCCAAAGATTCAATCGAAGCTAAAAAATCTGCTCCTCCGCGAATATCCATATTCAAAGCTCCCTTAATATATCCGGACTCAAACTCCTCCTCTGTTCTAACATCTAGGATTACTGATTCTAAAGTTTGTTCTTGTAATTCAGCCCATGCATCGGGCGCTAATTCATTCATTTGTGTTTGTTTTTTGGGCGAAGATACACACGCAGTTATCATCAATAAAACAACAATAAACCTGTGCATCATTTATTTTTCTCAAATATAATCCAAATTTTTTTATACATTTGTATCTACAACAGTTGTTAATACAATGATAAATAGAGACGTCGTAGTGAAAGTAATGAAAGGCGGAAATGTATTTGCCGAGCATATCGGAAATACACTTCAACCTTTTGGATTAAGCTTACAACAGTTTAATGTACTGCGCATTTTACGGGGTCGTAATGGGGCCGCTGCATCCTTGGAGAGCATAACAGATGATATGATTCACCGCATGAGCAATACCTCAAGGATAGTAGACAAGCTATTGGTAAAGGCGTTTGTTGAACGTGCCGTGTGCCCAGAAAACCGACGCAAAGTGAATATTTTTATAACTCAAAAAGGATTAAAACTGCTCAAGAAGATTGACAGCGTTATTAACCAAACAGAAGAAACACTAACAGCATCTCTATCTAAACAAGAAATGGACCAATTGTTGCAACTACTGAATAAGTTAAAAACTAAATAACACTAAATACATATAATGAACACAAGAACGATAACAGCCTTTTTGGCAACTACTTTGTTAAGCTTTGGGCTAAATGCGCAAACAACCCCAATTACTAACGGAATCATCAATTGGGAAGGATCAAAAATCACTACCGACTCACATGCGGGCACCCTCGATATTAGCGAAGGTGAACTAACATTTGAAGCAGACGTACTTGTTGGCGGCAGCTTCACCGTTGACATGAACTCGATGGTATGCACAGACCTTTCTGGAAAATCTGCAGCAAGATTGGTAGGCCATCTTAAATCTGATGATTTTTTTGGTGTGGCTGAACATCCTGAAGCCACACTCGTATTTACTACTGTTGTTCCAACAGAAGGTGGTTACAACATAACGGGAGACTTCACCATTCGCGGCATCACCAATGCTGAGGCTTTTGAGCTCAAAATAGACAACAACACAGCTAGCACTGATTTGGAAATTGACCGTTCAAAATACAATGTGAAATTTAGGTCTGGATCCTTTTTTGAAAACTTAGGAGACAAGCTTATAAACGACGAATTAAAGCTTCGTGTGAGCTTTACTTACTAGCCCTTGTTTTTTTATCGCTGAATTGCATATATTTGAACAGATGAAAAAACGCATTTTTAATACGCTTTGGTGGAACTCCTAATTGGAGATGATAAGCGTATTATATACAATTGAAAGGCTTGTCATTATATGACAGGCCTTTTTTTATTTTTAACTAATGAAGTTTAAACTACATACAGATACTTGTGAACTCTTGACCGATTCGATGACGCCGGTCAATATGTATCTTAAAATTAGAGACGCATACCCTGAAAGTGTGTTGCTCGAAAGCTCCGACTATGGTGCCAATGACAATAGTGTGGCCTATATATGCTTTAACCCCATTGCCTCTTTTAAGGTTCATAATCAACACATCACAGAACGCTTTCCACACGGCAGCACTTCCCAAACAGATGTTACAGCAGACATTTCTGTGGTTAATAAACTCGAAACATTTGCCGCTCGGTTCGAAACAGATGATCAGCAAAGCCGCTTTTTAAGCAATGGCTTATTTGGTTATACATCTTATGAAGCAGTGCAGTATTTTGAAGACATTGAGCTAACCAAAAAAGGAGGAGACGCCGATATACCTGAAATATATTATGCGTTATACCAAAACATTATTGCCATCAATGTTTTTAACAACCAAGCCAAACTTTTTGCGCATTGCTACCAAAGCGAAAGCAATCTAGATGAAGTCGTACAATTGCTCAAGGCACCTGCGCGCGATTCTTATTCCTTTAAAAAAGAAGGAGAAGCATCGTCCAATATGGGTGATGAAGAATTTGTAGACTTGGTCAAAAAAGGCATAAAACATTGTATGCGTGGCGACGTTTTTCAAATAGTACTTTCCCGCCGTTTTTCACAAGCCTATAGCGGAGATGATTTCAGTTTGTATCGCGTGCTACGCTCCATCAACCCTTCGCCCTATATTTTCTATTTTGACTTTGGTGGTTTTAAAATTTTTGGTAGTTCTCCAGAAGCACAACTGGTGGTGCAAGATGGATTGGCTGAAATTCATCCCATTGCAGGCACATTTATCCGTACCGGAAACGACATTCAAGACGAAGCCAGAGCAAAAGAATTGGCAAAAGACTTAAAAGAAAACGCCGAACACATGATGCTGGTGGATTTGGCAAGAAACGATTTGAGCCGTCATGGGCACGAAGTGACCGTTGAAAAGGACAGAGAGGTGCAATTTTACTCCCACGTTATTCACTTGGTATCCAAAGTAACAGGACAAAAAAAGACCGATACCGCTACCATGCAAATTGTAGCAGACACCTTCCCTGCTGGAACATTAAGTGGTGCACCCAAACACCGCGCCATGCAGCTTATCGAATCCTATGAAACCACAGATCGCTCGTTCTACGGAGGCGCTATTGGGTTTTTAGATTTCAAAGGCAACTACAACCACGCCATTATCATCAGATCCTTTTTGAGCAAAAATAATGTACTGCACTACCATGCAGGTGCAGGAGTTGTTTCAAAATCAGATCCTGAAAGCGAATTGCAAGAAGTATACAACAAATTACGTGCGCTTAACACCGCCATGGACAAAGCAGAAAAACAATTTCCATGAATATTTTAGTTATAGATAATTACGATTCATTCACCTTTAATTTGGTGCATTATTTAGAGGAATTAGACTGTACCGTTACCGTAAAGCGCAACGATCAGTTTACACTTGAAGAAGTGGCTGGTTACGACAAAATAGTGCTCTCCCCAGGACCTGGAATTCCAGATGAGGCTGGGTTACTCAAAGCCACTATCGAAGCGTACGCAAGGCGTATTCCCATGCTTGGCGTTTGCTTAGGCCATCAAGCTATAGCAGAGGTTTTTGGAGGTTCATTGACCAACCTTTCAACGGTATTCCACGGCGTGGCAAGCAAAATGACCATTATACAAGACGACGCTTTGTTTGCGGGGCTTCCCAGTTCTTTTGATGTTGGGCGCTATCATTCTTGGGTAGTCAACAAACCCTTGCCCGAAGGATTTATCTTACTTGCAGAAGAAGAAAACGGTCAAGTCATGGCGTTCAAGCACGAAACACACCCCCTATATGGCGTGCAGTTTCACCCAGAATCAGTACTTACACCTCACGGAAAACAACTGTTAAAAAATTGGGTTTCGTTATAAAAAATTTATGCAAATACTTTTATCATTTAGATTTATGGTTGCAATAAAAAACGTTGTACTGTCAGTTCGAGTGCCTCGACTGTTTTGTCGAGGTGTATCGAGAATATTATTTTTATATTCACTTCTGGATAAAAATTTGCGCGTTCCTTGCAAATTCATCTGTCTGTCGACAAGGCAGGGTCGAAGTGACGAATTTATAAATACATGAAAGAGATTTTAACACGACTGACACAACACGAAAAGCTATCGCAGCAAGAAGCCAAGAAAGCTTTGCTTTTTATTGGCAGCGGTGCCGCAAATCCATATCAAGTAACCGCCTTTTTGAGCGTATACATGATGCGCAGCATTGATGTTGCTGAGTTGGCTGGATTTAGAGATGCCCTACTCGAGCTATGTGTAGCTGTTGACCTAGCTGCCTACAATCCTATTGATTTGTGTGGTACGGGAGGAGACGGCAAAGACACCTTTAACATATCCACACTTGCTTCATTTGTCACAGCTGGTGCTGGCATACACGTAGCAAAACATGGAAACTATGGCGTATCTTCTTCTTGTGGCTCAAGCAACGTAATGGAACATTTAGGCATTCGTTTTTCTAACGATGCTGACTTTCTGGAACGCTGCATAGACCAAGCAGGGATCTGTGTATTGCATGCACCTTTGTTTCATCCTGCTATGAAGCATGTAGCACCCATTAGGCGTGCACTCCAACTCAAAACCTTTTTTAATATGCTAGGGCCTTTGGTCAATCCATGTATGCCTAAGCGTCAAATCGTTGGTGTATTTAATTTGGCACTGATGCGACTTTATGGATATTTATTTCAAAATTCAGACAAACAGTTTTGTGTGTTGCATGCCCTTGATGGTTATGATGAAATATCCTTGACAGGCGCAACTAAAATCGTTTCCAATGAGGGAGAACAACTTGTTCGCCCTGTAGACTTTGGGCTTAAACCACTAGCGGCAGAAGCCATTGGCGGCGGCAATACGGTTGAAGATGCGGCTGCTATTTTTACTGCAGTACTTCAAGACAAGGGTACGGCCGCACAAAAGCAAGTAGTATGTGCCAACGCTGGTACTGCCATTGCAACAGCACTGGACATTTCGATAACAGAAGGGTATGCCAAGGCACAAGAGTCTATTGAATCAAAAAAGGCATTAGGGGCCTTTACCAAACTATTAGCACTGAGCAAAGCATGAGTATTTTAGCACAAATCGTAATAGACCAACGTAAGGAAATTGCCTTAAAAAAGGCAGTTGTTTCCCTAGCGCAGCTACAAGCCATGCCCCTGTACGACAGGCAAACCATCTCTTTTGCCGATGGAATTAAGAATACCCCATTGGGAATCGTAGCCGAACACAAACGTCGTTCTCCATCTAAGCCTCAAATAAAATTACAATCCAGAGCTGCAGCGGTAGCAGCAGGATATGAGCAAGCAGGTGTGGCAGCCATGTCTGTACTTACCAATGGACAATATTTTGGCGGTTCTTTAGAAGATTTACTCTTGGCACGTGCCGCGTGTAAGCTACCGCTATTACGTAAAGAATTTATTGTAGATGCCTATCAAATCCACGAAGCCAAAGCCTATGGAGCTGATGCCATATTACTTATTGCAGCCTGTCTTAGTGCCGAAGAAACCAATCAACTTGCAAAAACCGCAAAAGATATTGGGCTAGACGTACTTCTGGAGGTGCACAACCTAAAAGAACTTGAGCAAGCACCATTGACATATGTCGATGTAGTGGGGGTGAATAATCGTAACCTTAAAGACTTCTCCGTTGATCTAAACACAAGTATTACACTGGCAGCACACATTCCAAACGATAAAGTAAAAATTTCTGAAAGTGGCATTTCATCTTACGATGCCATTGAAAAACTTATGCAAGCTGGCTTTGACGGCTTTTTGATGGGAGAGCATTTTATGCTTCAAGACAATCCTGGCGAGGCTGCACAAAAATTCATCCAAAACTTTGAGTCATGAAGTGGAAAGTATGTGGTATGCGAGAAGCTAAAAATATTTCAGAAGTAGCTGCACTACAGCCTGACTATATGGGGTTTATTCTGTGGGATGGCTCAAAAAGGCATTGCCCAAATCCACAGCAAGCTCCTGAGGGAATTACCAAAGTAGGTGTGTTTGTTGATGCAGCTGTTGCAGAAATTGAAGACGCCATTGAAGACCATAAACTCGGTGCAGTGCAATTGCACGGCAATGAATCACCCGGACTATGTCGTGAACTACAGGGCAAAGCACAAGTCATCAAGGCATTTGGTGTAGGTGAAAGTTTTGACTTTGACACGCTCCTAGACTATCTGCCCTACTGTGATTTTTTCTTGTTTGACACCAAAGGGCCGATGCCTGGTGGAAATGGAACTACTTTTGATTGGTCCATTTTAAAAAACTATGCCTTTGATTTGCCTTTTTTTATAAGTGGTGGCATAGGACTAGCAGAAATAGATAAGATTAACGAACTTCGCAGAACAGACTTGCCTGTTTATGCGGTTGATATCAACAGCAAGTTTGAAACTGCCCCGGCACGTAAAGATGCTGAGCAATTGAAAAAGTTTAAAGAAGAATTAGCGCTATGAGTACATACAATGCAAACGAAAAAGGATATTACGGGGATTTTGGCGGGGCCTATATTCCTGAGATGCTATACCCAAACGTTGAGGAATTGCGTCAGAACTACCTCGAAATTACCGCCAAGGACGAATTCAAAAAAGAATTTGATCAGCTGCTAAAAGATTATGTGGGTCGCCCTACCCCGCTGTACTTTGCCGAGCGTTTATCCAAAAAATACAATACAAAAATATATTTGAAACGCGAAGATTTATGCCATACTGGTGCGCATAAAATCAACAATACCATAGGGCAAATTCTATTGGCAAAACGACTGAATAAAACCCGCATTATTGCAGAAACAGGCGCGGGACAACACGGCGTTGCTACGGCAACCGTTTGTGCACTTATGGGCATAGAATGTATTGTTTATATGGGTGAATTGGACATCAAACGTCAGGCGCCCAACGTAGCTCGCATGAAAATGTTAGGCGCAGAGGTCAGACCAGCGCAATCTGGAAGCAAAACCCTTAAAGACGCCACTAACGAGGCCATTCGTGATTGGATTAACAACCCTATTGATACGCACTACATTATTGGCTCTGTTGTAGGACCACACCCCTACCCAGATATGGTTGCGCGTTTTCAGTCCATTATTAGTGAGGAATGTAAAACACAACTGCAAGAAGCTGAAGGTCGTGATTACCCAGACCACGTGATTGCTTGTGTTGGTGGAGGCAGTAATGCTGCCGGCATCTATTATCATTATTTAGATGATCCAAGGGTAAATATCATTGCTGTGGAAGCTGCTGGAAAAGGGATTGATTCTGGCGAAAGTGCGGCTACCTCCGCATTGGGAAAAGAAGGCATCATTCACGGAAGCAAAACCCTGCTCATGCAAACCCCTGATGGGCAAATTACCGAACCTTATTCCATATCAGCTGGACTAGATTATCCGGGTGTTGGTCCCATGCACGCACATTTGTATCGCAGCCAACGCGCAGAGTTTGTTTCTATTCCAGACCAAGAGGCCATGGATTGGGGGTTAAGTCTCTCGCAAATGGAAGGCATCATCCCAGCCATAGAAACAGCTCATGCTTTTGCTGTTTTAGATGAGCGTAAATTTGAACCCAACGACATATTGTTGTTCAACTGCTCTGGTCGTGGTGATAAAGACCTTGAAACCTATATTGATTATTTTAAGTTATAGCATTTAAAAAAATCGTAATTTGGTATTTGAATCTGCCCCAATCTTGTTCAAAAACAGTGTTAAATATATTTTTAGTTTATGAAGTTGAAAGGGGTGTTAAATACACCATTCATGAAAGCGTTTAAAAAGTTTATTAGCAAAGGTAACGTCATCGAGTTAGCCGTGGGTCTTATTATGGCTACATACTTCGGTGCGATTGTAAAATCATTAGTCAATGATATTATCATGCCGCCAGTGGGAAAACTCATCGGGGGTGTTGACTTCGCCTCATTCAAATATGTAATTCAACCTGCTGTTGAAGCAGAAGGTACTACGGAAATTGCCATCAGGTATGGCATGTTTGTAAACACCATTATTACATTCCTTATTGTAGCATTTTCCATTTTTTTAGTTGTGCGATTTTATAACAAAATAAAAGACAAGTTTGAAGCGGAAGAGGAAAAGGCACCAGCTGCCCTACCTGCGCCACCCAAAGAAGAAGTGTTGCTGACAGAAATCAGAGACTTGCTCAAAAAAAAGTAGGGTACAACTTTTAGTTGTTTGTCCTTTTGTAAAAGAGTATTTTTGGGCTTTTAAATAAAGTGAGCCTTTATTATATGAATCGTATTCAATCCGTACTCGAGCAAGACCACAAGCTACTCTCCATTTATTTTACAGCTGGTTTTCCGCAACTACAAGACACCGTTAGTATCCTAAAACAATTGGAAGCTTCGGGTGTAGACATGATTGAATTGGGCTTGCCTTTTTCAGATCCCCTAGCAGATGGTCCAACCATCCAAGAAAGTTCTACACAAGC
>QXZR01000001.1:532-6274 GCA_009886265.1 Flavobacteriaceae bacterium | reverse complement strand
GGTAAAAAAAATTAAACAAACCGTATATATTTGACTAAATATTTTCAAAGAACATAAAAAATCAATGTCCAGATTAATAAATTTTGAACGACAAAAAATCGCTATCACGCTGATTTGCACCCTGTTGGGGTTGTTCTTGCCTACATTATTTTTATGGGTATTGGCCGCTATCAATGTGTTAATAATTGGTATTATTCACGGTGCAAATGATTTATATATCATTTCAAAATATAGTAAAACGACAAAAAAATGTCAGTTTGGTTACTTATTTGTCAGTTATGTGTTTTTTGTTGCTGCCATGGTTTTGGCACTATATAATGTTCCGCAGCTTGCACTTTTGATCTTTGTTTTAGTCAGTTCTTTTCACTTTGGTGAGCAGCAGTGGCATAAAAATAGCATTATCAAATCCACAAAACTGCATCTTTTCTACATGGTGTATGGAATATTCCTTTTTTCATTACTCTTTTTTACACACCTAGAACAAACCTTGTCTATTGTTCAAGAAATTTCAGGGCTTCAAGTTGCATCACAAATACTATTATATATGCTGATTGGTTCAGCTGTAGCTACTGTTTTTTTTGTTGCGCTAAATATTAATCAACTCAAATCCCAATTGTTTTTTCAATTTTTAGCACTAATTGCTTTAGTTCTACTGTTTACGCAAACATCTCTCTTGTGGTCTTTCTCAGTTTATTTTGTGTTGTGGCACAGCATCCCCTCACTCAAAGAACAAGCCGACGTATTATACCCTAACGATGCAAAACCTATCTATAAGTACTTTAAACTAGCACTTCCATACTGGATGTTATCTTTAGTTGGTTTTGCAGTAGCGCTTATAATTTTTAGAGAAAATTCAGCCTCGCTACTTTCGTTATTTTTTGGTTTTTTAGCGGCTATTACCATTCCGCATGTAGGTGTTATTTTTTGGATGCATCAGAAAAACTAATTCCGTAATTTTGAATTTTATTCCAATTCATGTTTGAACAGTTTAGTCAACGCCTAGACAAGGCGCTAAAAACACTTAAAGGTCACGGACGCATTACCGAGATTAATGTAGCCGAGACGATGAAAGAAGTCCGTCGTGCATTACTTGATGCCGATGTGAATTTTAAAATCGCCAAATCTTTTACGGAAGATGTAAAGCAAAAAGCGCTGGGGCAAAAAGTATTAACGAGCTTAAAACCTGGTCAATTACTCGTAAAAATTGTACAAGACGAACTAACTTCACTTCTTGGAGGACAAAACGCTGCTCTTTCTGTTACGGGTAAACCTGCTGTCATATTAATGAGTGGTTTGCAAGGTTCAGGTAAAACAACCTGTACAGCTAAACTTGCCAAACACCTCAAAACGAAGCAAGCAAAAAAGGTTTTACTCGTTGCTTGTGATGTATACCGTCCAGCCGCAATCGAACAATTACAAGTATTAGGAGAACAAATAGATGTAGCTGTTTTTGCGCAACCCGAAAACAATAATCCTGTTGAGATTGCTAAAAATGCCTTGCAATATGCGAAAACACATCAATTTAATGTAGTTATCATTGACACTGCTGGTCGATTAGCCATTGATGAAACCCTTATGCAGGAAATCGACAATATTCACAAAGCGGTTCGTCCCTCGGAGACACTTTTTGTAGTTGATGCGATGATGGGGCAAGATGCCGTAAACACAGCAAAAGCCTTTCACGACTTGCTACAATTTGATGGAATTGTTCTTACCAAAATGGATGGCGACACCAGAGGAGGTGCTGCGCTCTCCATTAAGTCTGTTGTAAATAAGCCTATTAAATTTATTGGTACGGGAGAAAAAGTTGATGCCTTAGATGTGTTTTACCCTAATCGAATGGCGGAACGTATTTTGGGAATGGGCGACGTGGTTACCTTAGTGGAGCGAGCTCAAGAGCAAGTTGACGAAGAAGAGGCAAAGCGTATTCATCGTAAAATTTCCAAAAATCAATTTGGTTACGATGATTTTTTAAGTCAACTTAAGCAAGTACAACGCATGGGTTCTATGAAAGATTTGGTTGGGATGATTCCTGGCGCGAGCAAAGCATTAAACGGCGCTGAAGTTGACGAAGATGCGTTTAAGGGAGTAGAGGCACTCATTCAATCCATGACACCCAAAGAACGTCAACAACCTAAACTCCTTAATCACAGCCGCAAAAAGCGCATCGCAAAGGGGGCGGGCTTACAAATGGACGATATTAACAAACTGGTCAAACAGTTTGAACAGATGAGTAAAATGATGAAAATGATGCAAGGAGGTAAGTCCTCTAAGCTGATGCAAATGTTTGGAAAATGAGCACTATTTTAGACGGGAAAGCCACTTCAAATCAAATTAAAGAAGAACTTACGCAGGAAGTGAATGCGTTAAAGGCATCGGGCAAACGCCCGCCGCATTTGGCTGCTGTTTTGGTAGGAAATGACGGCGCAAGCTTAACTTACGTAGGTAGTAAGGTGCGTTCTTGCGAAAAAATCGGTTTTGATTCATCATTGATTCGTTTAGAAGATACTGTCTCAGAAAACGAACTTATTGAAACCATCAACAAATTAAATAACGATACTACTCTCGACGGCTTTATTGTGCAACTTCCACTTCCAAAGCACATAAATGAAGAAGTTGTTTTACATGCGATAAATCCTGACAAAGACGTGGATGGATTTCATCCCACCAATTTTGGAAAAATGGCATTGGGTATGGAAACCTTTATTCCTGCAACGCCGTTTGGCATTATGGAATTACTTCGTAGATACAAGTTAGACATCAGCGGCAAACATGCCGTTGTGATTGGCCGTAGCCACATTGTAGGTCGCCCAATGAGTATTTTATTGTCCGAAAAGGGAAATCCTGGCAATGCTACCGTAACGCTTACGCACAGCCGTACGCAAAATTTAGCCGAGATTACCAAAGCTGCTGACATTGTGGTGTCGGCCTTAGGTGTTCCAAATTTTGTAACCGCTGACATGATCAAGCAAGATGCTATTATTATTGATGTTGGTATAACACGCGTACCAGACGAAAATCATCCTAAAGGCTATGTGATTACAGGCGATGTGGCATATGATGAAGTCAAAGAAAAAGCAAGTTTTATTACACCTGTTCCCGGTGGTGTGGGTCCTATGACCATTGCCATGTTGTTGCAAAACACCATGTTGGCCTACAAACGCAACGCCTTATAATGGAATCTGAATTTGAACAAGCTGTAGCTACGGGTCATGCACTTCCGTTAATGGAAGCCTTTTACACCATTCAGGGCGAGGGATATCACAAAGGTAGTGCGGCATTTTTTATTCGCATTGGAGGCTGTGATGTTGGTTGTCATTGGTGTGATGTGAAAGAAAGCTGGGATGCAAATCTTCATCCACCAACGTATATTGATGCAATCGTCAGACAGGCAAAAGAATATTCCGATACTGTTGTGGTCACCGGGGGTGAGCCATTGATGTGGAATATGGCACCACTTACCAAAGCCTTACAAGCTGCGGGCATGAAAACGCATATTGAAACATCGGGTGCGTATCCACTTTCTGGTGTTTGGGATTGGATTTGCCTTTCTCCAAAAAAACGTATGCTTCCAAAACCCGAACTATACAAAGTTGCAAACGAGCTGAAAGTTATCGTATACAATAAAGATGATTTACAATTTGCTGAAAAACAAGCTGTTGGAATTTCGAAAAGCTGTAAACTATACTTGCAACCTGAGTGGAGTAGAAGGGATAGCGCTATTCCGTTAATAGTAGATTATGTGCTTAAAAACCCAAAGTGGATGGCATCATTGCAAACGCACAAATACCTAAAAATCCCATAGTGATTGATCCGCAAAAACTGCCTGAACAAGCAGCTAAAGTAGCGCAGGAAAACGCCAAATACTTAAGAAAGCTCAAGGTACGGAAGCCTAAAAAATTAGATGCAGTGATGGCAAAATTGCATCAAGAAACCTTCGAAAAAATCGACTGTCTAAACTGTGCCAACTGTTGCAAAACTACAGGCCCACTTTTTCTGTCTTCTGATATTAAGCGTATTAGCAAGCGACTTCGTATGAAACCAGCTGAATTTGAGGCAACCTACCTTCGCATTGACGAAGATAATGATAAGGTCCTTCAGCAAGTTCCCTGTTCGTTTTTGGGTGCGGATAATCAGTGTAGTATATACGAAGACCGCCCAAAAGCCTGTCGCGAATTCCCTCATACCGACAGACCAAAATTTCATCAAATAACAGGGATTACTGCAAAAAATATTGCGGTTTGCCCTGCTGTTTACGATATGGTGAACCGATTAAAATCTGAACTTCCGCTATAGTTCTAAACTGAAAATATACCTTACATTTAGACTTTAAAACCCTTTCGTGCGCTTTACTTGGTTTATTGCTCGTAGAATTATTGGTCAGCGTTCGCACCTCAGCAACGTTTCGGGCCCCATCATTACCATTGGGATTATTGCCATTGCTTTGGGAGTGATTACTATGCTTATTGCCATCGGAACGGGGGTGGGGTTGCAACAGAAAATCGGACAAAAGGTAGCTGCTTTTAGTGGGCATATTCGTGTAACAACCTTAGACAACAGTCAACGACAAGAAACGCTTAAACCCCTGCAAAATGCGCAAACTATTCAAACAAGCTTGCAACAACAAGCAAATCTATCTGCTGTTCAGTCGGTCGCCTATGTGCCTGGAGTAATCCTAAATCAAAATGCTTTTGACGGAATTGTTTTTAAGGGAATTGACGATTCGTTTAATCCCGAATTTTTTACCTTTTTTGCTGATTCAGAGAAAGCTTCAGCACTTGGCGTACAGGACATTTGGATTTCTACAGAACTAGCAAAAAAACTTTCCTTGGTAATTGGTGATCGTGTACCACTGTATTTTGCTTCAGAAGAAACAACAATGCCCAAACGTCGGAGTTGCAACGTAGTGGGGCTTTTTACCACGGGCTTTTTGGACTATGACAACACCTATGTACTTGGGCATTTGGACGTTGTACGTTCATTGTACGGTTGGGATAATAATCAGGTGGGGGCTTTTGAACTTTTTTTATCTGATAGTTCCGACCTTTCTACCCAATCCGATGCGCTTTATGACAGTATAGATGCATTGGTTGATGTACAACATATAGAAGAACAATTCCCTGAAATTTTTAATTGGATTCGTTTATTTGGCACCAATATCTCTTTGATTATCATCATCATGATTGTTGTTGGCGGGGTGAATATGATAACCGCTTTGTTGGTTCTTATTTTAGAGCAAACGCAACTTATTGGTATAACACGTGTTATGGGCGCATCCGTGCGTTCGCTACAACAACTTTTTCTTATTCAAGGCGGATATTTGATTGGCGTAGGTCTTTTTTGGGGAAATTTCATAGGGCTTGGTCTACTATTTATACAAAAACAAACGGGCGTCATTTCCTTAGATCCTGCTACGTATTACGTAAGTCAAGTACCTGTTTATATGGATGTTACAACGGTTATGTGGCTTAATGGGCTTACGCTATTGATTTGCCTTGCCTTACTGGTTTTACCTTCACTTATTATTGCCCGTATTGCGCCAACGCAAGCACTTAAAATCAATCCGTAGCATTGGTTGACGAAAAAGCATTTCCTACATTTGCACCATGCAATATGTAGAAAACATTCTTAAAACGATTGGCAATACGCCGCTAATCAAACTTAATAAAATCACTGCGCGTCGGTTTCTTGAACCCCATCAACAACCCCTGCAGGGTCTACAACAATACGTCCCATCATGGC
>QXZR01000001.1:0-522 GCA_009886265.1 Flavobacteriaceae bacterium | reverse complement strand
GAATATTTTAACCCAGGCAGCTCTGTAAAAGACCGCATGGCACTTAAAATGGTGGAAGACGCCGAAGCCGATGGACGACTAAAACCCGGCGGTACCATTGTTGAAGGAACGTCTGGCAATACAGGTATGGGATTGGCGTTAGCAGCCATTGTAAAAGGCTATAAGTTGATATGTGTTTCTACTGATAAGCAGTCTAAAGAAAAATTTGATATCCTGCGTGCTGTGGGGGCGGAGGTTATTGTATGCCCAACAAATGTAGCACCAGATGATCCTCGTTCGTACTATTCTACCTCAAAGCGTATTGCCGAAGAAACACCAAATGCGTGGTATGTAAACCAGTACGATAACCCCTCAAATGCCGTTGCGCATTACGAGCAAACAGGCCCTGAGATTTGGAAACAAACGGATGGTAAAATCACGCATTTTGTAGTGGGTGTGGGTACAGGTGGTACCATTTCTGGCGTTGCTAAATTCCTAAAAGAGAAAAACCCGGATATTAAAATTTGGGGAATTGACACCTAT